>DASSUY010000276.1:0-9929 GCA_035706525.1 Steroidobacteraceae bacterium | reverse complement strand
TCGATCTTGATGACCTCCGCGCCCATGTCGCCGAGCAGCTGCCCGCAGAAGGGTCCCGCGATCAGTGTTCCGAGTTCCAGGACGCGCAGGTCGGCGAGTGCGCCGTGTCGGATGTCGGCGGTGTCGTTCATGGCGGCGCGTTGTATCACATCGTCAGCGGCTAAAATTCACACCGTGAACCAGCAGATACAGATCGTCGAGGTGGGACCACGCGATGGCCTGCAGAGCGAGGCGCAGGTGCTGCCCACGGCCACCAAGGTCGAATTCATCCGCCGGCTGCGCGCCGCCGGTCTGCGCCGCATCGAGGTGGCGAGCTTCGTGAGCCCGACGCGCGTGCCGCAGATGGCGGATGCCGAGGCGCTGTTGGTGGCGCTGGCACCGCAGGCAGCGGATGGCTTCATCGGCCTGGTGTTGAATCGCAGGGGGTTCGATCGGGCCCAGGCTGCCGGATGCGGCGAGGTGGGTATGGTGGTCGCCGTCAGCGAGAGCTTCAGCCAGCGCAACCAGGGCTGCAGCGTCGACGAGGGCGTCGCCTCCTGGCTCGAGATCTCGCAGGCCGCACGGCAGGCAGGCATGCGCGCGCAGATCACGATTTCGACGGCGTTCGGCTGTCCGTTCGAGGGCGAAGTGCCGCTCGAGAAGGTCGTGCGACTCGCCGAGCGGATCGCGGCAGGCCAACCCGGCGAGATCGCGGTGGCCGACACCGTCGGTGTCGCCGTGCCCACGCAGGTGCGCGCCTTGCTCACCGAATTGCAGCGCGCGCTGCCGGGCATCGCGCTGCGCGCGCACTTCCACAACACGCGAAACACCGGCCTCGCGAACGCCTATGCGGCCATGACGGCCGGGGCCCGCGTGCTGGACGCGAGCCTCGGCGGGATCGGGGGCTGCCCGTTCGCCCCGGCAGCCACCGGCAACATCCCGACGGAGGACCTCGTCTACATGCTCGGCCGCATGGGGGTCGCGACCGGCATCGACCTCGCCCGCGCGATCGAGGCGGCGCGCTGGGTCGAGCCGCACATCGGGCATGCCGTGCCCGGACTGCTCACGAAGGCCGGCGATTTCCCGGGCGCGAGGCGCGCCGCGGGCTGATTCAGAAAGCGGAGGACGACATGGCGATCAAGGCAGGCGACAGGATCCCGGCGGGAAAGCTCAAGGTCATGACCAGGGACGGGCCCGCCAACGTGGACGCCGAGGAGCTGCTCGGGAAGGGGCGCGTGGTGCTCTTCTCCGTGCCGGGCGCGTTCACGCCCACCTGCGATGCGAAGCACCTCCCGGGCTTCGTGGAAAATGCCGCTGCGCTCGCGCGCAAGGGCGTCGGGCGCATCGTCTGCCTTGCCGTCAACGACGTCTTCGTGATGAACGCCTGGGGCAAGTCGGCCGGCGTGGGCGAGGCCATCACGATGGCCGCCGACGGCAACGGCGACTACACGCGCGCCCTCGGCCTCGAGCTCGATGCACGCGGATTCGGGATGGGCATGCGCGGGCAGCGATTCGCCCTCGTGATCGAGGACGGCGTCGTCAGGCAGGTGCACGTCGAGGCGCCCGGCGAGTTCAAGGTCTCGAGCGCGGAGCACGTCCTGCAGGCGCTTGGTTGACCGCCGGCCCCCGCCGCCGCTACAGGAGCTTCTCGATCTCCGGCAGGAGGCTGAAGAGGTCCCCGACGAGGCCGTAGTCGGCGACTTCGAAGATCGGCGCCTCGGGATCCTTGTTGATCGCGACGATCGTGCGCGCGTCCTTGATGCCCGTCAGGTGCTGGATCGCGCCGCTGATGCCGACCGCGACGTAGAGCTCCGGCGCGATGATCTTGCCGGTCTGGCCGACCTGCAGCTCGTTCGGCGCGTAACCCGCGTCCACCGCGGCGCGCGAGGCGCCGATCGCGGCGCCGAGCTTGTCGGCCAGCCCCTGGATGAGCTTGAAGTTCTCGGCGCTGCCGAGCGCCCGGCCGCCGGAGACGACGCGCGCCGCCGTCTGGAGGTCCGGCCGGTCGCCGCGCGCGGCCGTGACGGAGACGAAGCGCGTCGAGGCCGGAAGCTTCACGTCGAGCGTCACGGGCTCCACGGGAGCCTTGCCGCCCGCAGGCACCGCCTGGAAGGAAGCGACGCGCACGGTCGCGACGACGCTGCGCCCTGCGGGCAGCTCGACGGTCGCGATCGCGTTGGCCGCGTACATGGGACGGCGGAGGCGGGTCGCCGACTCGAACGCCATCACGTCGCTGACCTGGGGCGCGTCGAGGAGGGCGGCGACGCGCGGCATGAGGTCCTTGCCGAAGGTCGTCGACGGGCCGAGGACGAAGGCATGGCCCTCCGCCAGCTTCGCCACCTGGGGTGCGAGCACCGCCGCGAGCGCCGGCTCGTTCGAGGGATTCGCGACGAGCAGGACGCGGGCGACGCCCTCGAGCGCGGCCGCGGCAGCCGCGACTTCGCCGCCGTCCTTCGCGAGCACGGCGACGGTGATCTCGCTGTCCGGAATTGTGCGCGCGCAGGCGACGCACTTCGCGACCGCGGCATTCAGGCGGCCGTCCGCGTGCTCGGCAACGACCAGTACGCGGTTCATCAGACCAACCCCTTCTGCTTCAGCGCCGCGACCAGCTCCGCGGCGTCCTTGACGATGACGCCCTTCTGCCGCTGCGGCGGGGCTTCGAGCTTCACGACCTTCAGCCGGGGCGCAGGATCGACGCCGAGCGAGGCGAGCTCGACGACGTCGAGAGGTTTCTTCTTCGCCTTCATGATGTCGGGCAGCTTGATGTAGCGCGGCTCGTTGAGCCGGAGGTCCGCCGTGCAGACCGCGGGCAGGTCGACCTCGATGGTCTCGAGCCCTGCGTCGACTTCCCGGGTGACGCGCGCGACCTCGCCCTGGATCTCGATCTTCGAGGCGAAGGTCGCCTGCGGCCGGTCCCAGAGCGCCGCGAGCATCTGGCCCGTCTGGTTGGAGTCGTCGTCGATAGCCTGCTTCCCGAGGAGCACGAGGCGCGGGCTCTCGCGCTCCACGAGCTTCAGCAATGTCCGGGCGACGGCCGGGGGCTCGAGCCCGGCGTCGGCTTTCACGAGGATCGCACGGTCTGCTCCCATCGCGAGCGCGTCGCGCAGCTGCTGCTGCGCCTCGGTGGGCCCGATGCTGACCGCGAGGACTTCGTCGGCTTCTCCGCGCTCGCGTAGCCGGATGGCTTCCTCGAGGGCGATCGAATCGAAAGGATTGGCGCTCATCTTCACGCCTTCCGTCACGACGCCGGAGCCGTCAGGGCGCACGCGCACCCGCACGTTGAAGTCGATGACCCGCTTGATGCCGACGAGGATCCTGCGCATGCCGCCTCCGTTTGCCGGGCCGCATGGTATCGGATTCGCAGGAGTACTGCCCGACATAATTCATCGATTCAATGGTTTACACCATGTATTTAGAGTGGCACATTAAGCAGCAGCTCAAAGGCCTCCCGGCCGTGCCGATGCCAGGGGCGCGCCGAGGCTGCGCCGCAGGCATGGCATGCGATACAAAGGCTGCGGGATGTCCACGACTGCATTCGTGCTGCGCCGCTTGCTCGGCGCGATTCCGACGCTCGCGCTCATCGTCGCGCTGTCCTTCCTGCTGACGCGCCTCGCGCCGGGCGGCCCCTTCGATGCCGAGCAGGCGCTGCCGCCGGAAATCCGGGCCAACCTCGATGCCGCCTATGGGCTCGACCAGCCCGCCTGGGTGCAGTTCGGGCGCTACGTGGGCGGGCTCCTCAAGGGTGATTTCGGGCCGTCGTACAAGTTCCGGGACTTCACGGTCACCGAGCTGATCGCGGACGGCTTGCCCGTCAGCCTGCTGCTCGGGCTCGCAGCCATGGCGCTCGCGCTCGCGGCCGGCGTGCCGGCGGGCATCTGGGCTGCCCTGAATCGCGGGCGGTTCGCGGATCGCGCAGTCATGGCGCTCGCGGTCGCAGGCGTCTCGATCCCCGTCTTCGTGGTCGCGCCGCTCCTCGCGCTCGTGTTCGGCATCTGGTTGCGCTGGCTGCCGGTCGGCGGCTGGGTGCCGGGCAGGGCATCCGACCTCGTGCTTCCGGTCGTCGCGCTCGCGCTGCCCGTCGTCGCCTTCGTGGCGCGCCTGACGCGGGGCAGCCTCCTCGAAGTCCTGAGGATGCCGTGGATCCGTGCCGCGCGGGCACGCGGGCTGCCGGAGCGGACGGTGATCCTCCGGCACGCCATGCCCGTCGCGCTGCTTCCGGTCGTCAGTTACGCGGGCCCCGCCGCGGCTGCCGTGATGGCGGGTTCGCTGGTCGTCGAGAGCCTCTTCGGCCTGCCCGGCATGGGACGTCACCTCGTGCAGGGTGCGCTCAATCGGGACTACACGCTCGTCATGGGCATGGTCATCGTCTATGCGGCGCTCATGATCCTCATGAACCTGCTGGCCGACCTCGCCTGCGCCTGGCTCGATCCCCGCATCCGGTCGGAGCAGCGCCGATGAGCCTCGGGCTGTGGCGGGATGCGCGGGCTGCGCTCGCGGCGGACCGCTTTGCACTCGGCTGCCTCGCCGTGCTCGCGACGCTCGGCGTGGCCGCGATCGCGGGGCCCTGGCTCCTCGACTATCGCGAAGACGAGATCGACTGGGCGAACATGGCCGTCCCGCCGCTCGCGTCGCCGGGGCACTGGCTGGGCACGGACCGGCTCGGTCGCGACGTCCTCGTGCGCACCCTCCACGGACTTCGCGTGTCGCTCGCGATCGCCCTGGCCGCGACGCTGGTGGCGGTCGTGATCGGCGTCGCGTGGGGCGCCTTCGCCGGATACCGGCGGGGGCGCACCGACGCCCTGATGATGCGCTTCGTGGACGTGCTGTACTCGCTGCCGCAGGTGTTCTTCGTGATCATCCTGACGGTCGTCTTCGGGCGCAGCCCGCTCACGGTGCTGCTTGCGATCGGCGCGTTCGGCTGGCTCACGATGGCGCGCATCGTGCGCGGACAGGCGATGGCCTTGCGCGAGCGGGAGTTCATCGACGCGGCGATCGTCGGCGGCGCGACTCCGGCGCGCATCGTCGTGCGCCACGTGATCCCGAACCTGGCCGGGCCGGTCATCGTCTATGCGACGCTGACCCTGCCCCAGGTGATCCTCGTCGAGAGCTTCCTGAGCTTCCTGGGAATCGGCATCCAGGAGCCGCTCGCGAGCCTCGGCAACCTCGTCGCGGAAGGCGCGGCGGAGATGGAGACAGCGCCCTGGATGCTCGCGGTGCCCGCCGCCTGCCTGATGCTGGTCGTCTTCTGCTTCAACTTCCTGGGCGACAGCCTCCGCGACGCGCTCGACCCGAGGGACCGGTGAGCACGCTCCTCGAGGTCCGCGGGCTCACCGTCGAATTCAGCGGTCAGCGGGCGCTGCGAGCCGTGGACGCCGTCGACCTCCGCGTCGCCGCCGGGGAGCGCCTCGCGATCGTCGGCGAGTCGGGCTGCGGCAAGACCCAGCTGCTGCTCGCCTGCACCGGGCTGCTCGCCGCGAACGGCCGCGCGCAAGGCTCGGTGCGCTTCGAGGGCCGGGAATTGCTGGGCGAACCCGAGGCCGTCGGCGCGGCGCGGGGACGCGACATCGGATTCGTGTTCCAGGATGCGGGCGGCAGCCTCACGCCGCACCGCCGCATCGGCGACCAGCTCGTCGAGGTCGCGGAACTGACGCTCGGGTTGTCACGCGACCAAGCCCGCCGTGAAGCCGCTGCCGCGCTCGAGCGCGCGGGGCTTCCAGATGCCAGGTCGCGCCTCGCGCAATATCCGCACGAGCTGTCGGGCGGCATGCGCCAGCGGGCCGCCATCGCGCTCGCCCTGGTGGCGCGGCCAAAGCTGCTCTTCGCGGACGAGCCGACGACGGCGCTCGACGTGACCGTGCAGGCCGGCATCCTGGAGTTGATCGAATCCCTGTGCCGGGACTCCGGCATGTCGCTCTTGCTCGTGACGCACGATCTCGGCGTCGTCGCGGCACTCGCCGACCGCATCGCCGTGATGCAGTCGGGCCGTATCGTGGAGTCGGCGACCGCCGCGGAATTCATGCGCGGCCCGAAGGAGGCCTACAGCCGAAGCCTGCTCGAGTCCGTGCTGACGTTGGAGGGCGTCGCGTGAGCGCGCTCGAACTGCGGGACGTCCGCGTGCACTACCGCGAAGCCGGGCCCGGCGCCCGGCGCCTCGTCGCCGTCGACGGCGTGAGCCTTTCCGTGGGTGAGGGAGAGACGGTCGGGCTCGTGGGCGAATCCGGCTGCGGCAAGACCACCATCGGCCGCGCGATCCTCGGCCTCGTGCCGCTCGCGGACGGCGAAATCCTCTGGGGCGGCCGCCGCATCGACGCGCTGTCGGCGGATGCGTTCCGCCCGTTGCGGCGGGACCTGCAGTGCGTCTTCCAGGACCCGCATGCCTGCCTCGACCCGCGCATGACGCTCATGGAGAGCGTTGCGGAGCCCCTGCGGAACTTCGAGCCGGCGATCGAGCGGCGCGAACGCCGGCAGCGCGCGCTGTCGAGGCTTGCGGAAGTCGGCCTCGACGCGACGCTGGCCGGGCGGTACCCCCATCAACTGAGCGGCGGGCAACTGCAGCGCGCGGTGATCGCGCGCGCCCTCGTGGCCGACCCGCGATTCGTCGTCTGCGACGAGCCGGTGAGCGCCCTCGACCTCCCGGTGCAGGGCCAGGTCCTCTCGCTGCTCGAACGCGTTCGCGAGGAGCGCCGCCTCGCGAACCTCTTCATCAGCCACAACCTCGCGGTCGTCGCGCGCCTTTGCCCGCGCCTGCTCGTGATGTTCCGCGGGCGCGTCGTGGAATCGGGTCCGCGTGCGGAACTCGTGCGGCGGCCTCGCCACCCGTACACCCGCGAATTGCTCGATGCGGTCCCGGTCGTGGACGTGGCGGCGCGCGGGCGGCTCGCGGCGAGCGCGGCCCGGCCGCGGCCCGTCCAGGAGGCGGCTTCACCCCGGGGCTGCGCTTTCGCGGGCCGCTGCCCGCACGTCCTGCCGCGCTGCCGTGTCGAGGCACCGGTGCTCCTGCCCCTGGCGGCCGGCGTGGCCGTCGCCTGCCACCGGGCAGTCGAATGGCCCGCAGGCCTTCCGCCAGTGACCGAGGGCGCGACCGGGATCGCGGGATGAGCCTGTCGCGGGCGCATCCTGGCGCAGGCAGACCGGGGACCCGTGCTTGACGCCGAATGACCGCTACATCGCGCACCTGCAGGCCGGTGGGCTCGTGCTTACGCCCGACCTGCGGAGGGCACGCATCCTCCGGCGCCTGCACGACCGCGCGCAGGCGCGCGCCGGACGCCGGGCCTGGCCGACGGCACAGGTCTTGCCGCTCGATACCTGGCTGCGCCAAGCCTGGCGCGCCGCGGCCGACGAGCGCCCCCAGCTCCCGCTCCTGCTGCCCCCTGCGGCGCTCAGGTGGCTGTGGACCCGGGAGGTGGGCCGGGGAGACCACGCACTGCTCGACCCGTCCGCTCTTGCGGAGGACGCGCGGCGGAGTTGGCTCAAGCTCCGGGCTTACGGGGCGGACCTCGACGAGCTCGATCGCTGGCCGCTCACCCGCGACCAGCAGGCGTTCCGTGCCTGGGCGGGCCGGATCGAGAAGGAGCTGCGGCGCCGCTCGGCCTGGGACGGGGCGGACCTCGCGCGCTTGCTCGTGGACGCCGCCGCGTTGCCTGCGCCCGGCGCACCCATCCTGCTTGCGGGCTTTTTCCGCCCGACGCCGTCGGAGCGCCGGCTCTTCGAGGCACTCGCGGCGAACGGCCAACGGATCGATCTGACGGCACCGGGAGCCGCGGCAGGCGACTGCCGCGTGTTCCGCGCGCGCGATCCGGAGTCGGAACGCCGCTCCATGCTGGCCTGGCTGAGGGAACGCGTCGCCGCGCAGCCCGAGGGTCTGCACGTGCTGATCGTCCCGACGCTGGATGCGGAACGGGGCGCGCTCGAGCGCTCTCTGGCCGCGAGCCTCCAGCCTGAGCTCGAGTTGCCTTCCCCGGCGAAGTCCCAGCGGATTTTCGACGTCGCCGGCGGGCACCCGCTCGTCGTGCAGCCGATCGTCGATGCGGCACTGGGAGCGCTCGCTGCCGTGGTCGATGTCGTGGATTGGCAGACCGCGAGCCGCCTCCTGCTCAGCCGGCACCTGGCTGGTTTCGAGACGGAGCGGGACGCGCGCGTGCGTGCGGAACTCCTGCTGCGCGATGCGCAGGCGCCGCTTCGCCTCGCGGGCGCGCGCCTGGCCGCGATCTCCGAACGTGCCGGTGCCCCGCAATTTGCCGCGATGGCTCGCGCCGGGCTCGCGGCCCTCGAGGGACCGCATCGTCGCGGAGCGGGCGCGTGGGCGGAAGCCTTCGGCCGTTGCCTCGCCGCCTGGGGCTGGGGCAGCGGCACCGTGCCCGGCAGCGAGGAGTACCAGGCGGCCCGGCGCTTCGGGGAGCTGTTGCGCGAGCTGGCATCGCTCTCCGCGGTGGCAGGCGAGCTGACGGCCGGGGCGGCGCTGGCCGAATTTTGGCGCATGCTCGCCGCACCCTTCCAGCCGGAAAGCGGGGAGCCGGCCGTGCTCGTGCTCGACGCGCGCGAGCCGCTCGGCATCCATTGCGACAGCCTCTGGGTCTCCGGGCTGACGGCCGCTTCCTGGCCGCGCGCCGCGGCGGTCGATCCGCTGCTGCCGATCGAAGTCCAGCGCTCGCTCCGGTTGCCCTGCGTGACGCCCGAGGCCTGCGTCGAGGAGGCGCGTGCCATCCAGTCCGCCTGGCGCGGCGGCAGCGACCTGCTCGTGCTCTCCTCGCCGCAGTTCGAGAACGACACGGACATTGACGCGTCGCCACTGATGCCGGGGGACGCGCGGCAACTGGAATCTCCCGTCGAGCGGCCCACGCGCGCAGAGGTTGCGTTCGCGTCCCGACGCCTCGAGCCGGTTGCGGAGCGGCCATTGCCGCCGCCGGCGGCGGCGCGGCTCCGGGGCGGCGCCCGTGTCCTCGAGCTGCAGGCGCGCTGCCCGTTCCGGGCGTTTGGCGAACTGCGGCTGGCCGCCGCGCCGCTCGAGGAGCCGGAGGGCGGCATCGACCGGCGCCTGCGGGGCATCCTGCTGCACCGCGCGATGGAGTCGCTCTGGCAGCGGCTCAAGGACCGGCGGGGACTGGCGGCCCTCGACGAAGCCGCGCGCCGGCGCGAGGCAGCGCAAGCCGAGGAGGCGGCCCTCGCATCCCTGGTTCCGCCCGGCGTGCCGCCGGCCGTGCTTGCGCTCGAGCGCGAATGGCAGGAGCGGGCCGTCGAGAGTCTCCTGGAGCTCGATCTCGGCCGCACGGATTTCTCCGTGGTCGAGACCGAGCGGCCGCTCGAGCTCACGGTCGGCGGGCTCGCGCTGCGGCTGCGCGTCGATCGGCTGGACCGCGTCGGCGACGAGCTCGTCGTGATCGACTACAAGACCGGCAAGCAGGGCGCAGCCGCGTGGAGGGGCGCGCGGATGGACGCGCCGCAGCTCCCGCTCTACGCGGTCCTGCACCCGGAATGGCCGACGGGCATCGCGTTTGCGCTCGTCGGTCCCGGGTCTGCGCAATACCTCGGCGTCGGTCGCGAGGCGATCTTCGCCGGCATGAAGGCCGCGGAAAAGTTCGAGCTCACGGAAGCGCGCGAGAAGGGTTTCGACTGGAAGGCGATCACCGCGCACTGGCGCGCGTGGCTCGAGCAGCTCGCCGCGCACTTCGCCGCCGGGCGCGCCGAGGTCGACCCGAAGCTGGGCGGCACGACCTGCCGGCATTGCCACCTCTCGGGCCTGTGCCGCGTGGAGCGGGCGGCCCCGGAGGATGACGCCGCGGAGGACGACGATGGCGATTGACCCGATCGCACTCGACCGTGCGGCGCGCCGGCGGGCCATCGAGCCCGGCGGATCGTTCGTCGTCCAGGCCCCGGCGGGGTCGGGCAAGACGACGCTGCTCACGCTGCGCTACCTGCGGCTGCTCTCCGACGTGGAACGCCCAGAGCAGGTC
>DASSUY010000275.1:0-6179 GCA_035706525.1 Steroidobacteraceae bacterium | reverse complement strand
GCCGCCAGTTCCCGATTTCCGCGAAAACTACGAAACCTACGGCCCGGCACCGGTGGCCCGGCGCTTCCTTACAATGAGCGGGTGTTCCCGCTCCGCGACGACAATCCGCACTTCACCACCCCGTACGCGACGTACGGGCTGATCGCGCTCAACGTCCTCGCCTGGGTCTTCGTGCAGGGGCTCGGCAGCGAGCCCGCGCTGTCGGCGTCCGTCTGCAACTACGGGCTGATCCCGGCGGACGTCCTCGGCACCGCGCCGGCCGGCACGAGTTTCCCCGTCGGGCCGGGTGCGAGCTGCGTGCTGGGGCCGGGCGGCGGCTGGCACACCGCGATCACCTCGATGTTCCTGCACGGCGGGTGGATGCACCTGATCGGGAACATGTGGTTCCTCTGGATCTTCGGCAACAACGTCGAGGACGCGATGGGGCACGTCCGCTTCGTCGTGTTCTACCTGCTGTGCGGCCTCGCCGCCGCCGCGCTGCAGACCGCGTTCTCGCCGGGCTCCATCATCCCGATGGTCGGCGCCTCCGGCGCGATCGGCGGCGTGATGGGCGCGTACGTGCTGATGTACCCGCGCGTGCACGTGCACCTCTTCGTGGTCCTCGGCTTCTACGTGAACACGATCGCCGTGCCCGCGTACTTCATGCTGGGCTACTGGTTCGTGCTGCAGTTCGTGAGCGGGGCGCTCGCGATCGGCGCGGAAGGCGGGGGCGTCGCATTCTGGGCGCACGTGGGCGGGTTCGTGGCCGGGGCGCTGCTCAGCTTCGTGTTCCGGGACCGCGAGATGCTGGCGAGGCATCCGTACTACGGGTGGAGACAAAGGGCGCCGACGAGGAACTGGAGAAGCGTCGGGCGATAGGTGACGACATGCAGCTGAACGACTTCGCCTGGGATCCCGCCTACGCGGAGATGGCACTCAGGCTTTTCGCAGCGCTCGCGATCGGCGGGCTCATCGGGCTGGAACGCAGCCATCACGGGCGTCCCGCCGGGTTCCGCACGCACGCGCTCGTGTGCCTCTCGACCGCGCTCCTCATGCTCGTGACGGTGTACGAGACCCGGTGGTTCCCGGGCATTTCGCAGGGCCGGGTCGCGCTCGACCCGACGCGGCTCGCGCAGGGCATCATGACCGGCATCGGCTTTCTCGGCGCCGGCACCATCATGAAGGACGGCGTCAGTGTCCGCGGGCTGACCACGGCTGCGTCGGTCTGGATCACGGCGGCGATCGGCATCCTCGTGGGCGTCGGCTTCTGGTTTCCCGCGCTGCTCGCGACCGTGCTGACGCTCGGCACGCTTTCCGTATTCCGCTGGATCGAGGACCAGCTTCCCGCGCGATCGTACGCGCGCCTCGCCCTGCGCTTCGCGGGCGACCGCGTGATGCCGGAAGACGAACTCCGGCGCCTGCTGGCCGGGCACGGCTTCAAGGTCGCGAACCTCAGCTACCGCCGCGACGCCGCGGCGGGACACTTCGAATACCGCATGACGATCCGCACGAACCACCCCGAAAGGACGGGCGAGCTCAGCCGTGCGCTCGACCGGCTGGAGGCCCTCCAGGAATACCGCGTCTCGCCGGCGGGGGACTGAGGGCGCAGGCGGCTACTCGACGTTCTGCACCTGCTCCCGCATCTGCTCGATCAGCACCTTGAGCTCGACGGCCTTGCGCGTCGTCTCGAGGTCCTGCGACTTCGACGAGAGCGTGTTCGCCTCGCGGTTGAATTCCTGCATCAGGAAGTCGAGCTTGCGCCCCACGGCGTCGGGCGACTCGAGGGTCGCGCGCAGCTCCTCGACGTGGCTGCAGAGCCGGTCGAGCTCCTCGGCGACGTCGCCCTTCTGCACGAGCAGCGCGACCTCCTGCTCGAGACGCTCGGCATCCAGCTCGACGCCGAGCGCGGCGACGCGCTCGAGGAGCCGCGCCTTGATGCGCGCCTGGACCCCGGGCAGCCGCGCGGAGACGCCGTCCACGAGCGCGAGCACCTGGGCGGCGCGCGACCTCAGCATTTCGGCGATGCGCTCGCCTTCGCCGGACCGCGACGCGGTGAACGCCGTGAGCGCCTCGCTGAGCAGGGACGCCGCCGCGGCCGCGAGCGAGCGCGGGTCGCGTTCGGCCTCCTTCACGACGCCCGGCCAGCGCAGCAGGTCGACGGCGTCGATGCGGCCCTCGGGCCCGAGGCGCTCGCGCACCGCGCGGGCGTCGACGATCAGCCGCTCGAGCAGGTCGGCGTCCAGGGCAAGCGAAGGCGCCGCGTCGGGAAGCGGCCTGACATAAAGCGCCGCATCGACCTTGCCGCGGCGCGCGGCGGCGGCGATGGCACGGCGGAACTCGGACTCGGAGGCGCGAAGGTCCTCGGGCAGCCGCAGGCCGACCTCGAGGTAGCGGTGGTTGACGCTGCGGATTTCCCAGGCGAGGAGGCCGGCCGGGGTCGCCCGCTCCGCGCGCGCGAAGCCCGTCATGCTCCTCAGCATCGGTTGTAGTCCCCCCGGTGCAACGCCGGCCGCTGTTGTAAGCTTCACCGCAGTCTAGCAGGGGGCGGCGGTCCGGGGACCGCCGGGCAGCGCGTGGCGTTCGAGTTCGCCGAGGTGAGCCTCACCGGCGATCGCGAGGACAACCAGGACCGCGCCGCGGTGGCCGCGGGCGACGGCGCCGCGCTCCTCGTCGTCATGGACGGCATGGGCGGGCACGCGCACGGCGCGCGCGCCGCCGAGACGGGCTGCAAGACCCTCCTCGAGCTGTACCGCGCCGAGAAGAAGCCGGTGTTCGACCCGCTGGGCTTCCTTCACCTCGCGCTCGGCCGCGCGCACGAGGCGATCGTCAACATCGGCACCAGGATCCCGCTCGACTCCCGCCCGCGCGCGACCTGCGCCGTGTGCCTGGTGCAGCGCGGCGAGGCGTACTGGGCGCACGTCGGCGACAGCCGCGTGTACCACCTGCGGGGCGGCGCGGTCGTCTCGCGCACGCGCGACCACAGCCACGTCGAGCAGCTGCTGCGCGAGGGCTCGATCCGCGAGGAGGACCTCGCGGGGCACCCGATGCGGAACTTCGTCGAGTGCTGCCTCGGCGGCGAGGCGGCGATTCCCGAGATGACGATCTCGATGCGCCAGCCGCTCCAGGACGGCGACGTGCTGATGGTCTGCACGGACGGCGTATGGTCGAACCTCAAGGACGGCGACATCGCCTCCATGCTGAAGCCCGGCGCCCGGGCGAACGGCAGCACGAAGCCGTCCCTCCAGAAGCTGGTCGAACAGGCGGTAGCGGCCTCGGCCCCGCACAGCGACAATGCCTCGGCCGCCAGCCTCGTCTGGCGCCACTGATCCCGGACGGAGACTTCCATGCGACCCGGCGGCCGCGCGCCCGATGAACTGCGACCGGTGCGCTTCACGCGCCGATTCACCGCGCACGCGGAGGGCTCGGTGCTCGCCGAGTTCGGCGCGACCCGCGTCCTGTGCACGGCGAGCGTCGAGAACGGCGTGCCGGCGTTCCTCCGGAACACCGGCAAAGGCTGGCTCACCGCGGAGTACGGCATGCTTCCGCGCGCGACGCACACGCGCAGCCCCCGCGAGGCCGCGCGCGGCCGGCAGGGCGGCCGCACGCACGAGATCCAGCGGCTGATCGGCCGGTCGCTGCGCGCCTGCATCGACCTCGGCGCGATCGGCGAGCGCACGGTCACGATCGACTGCGACGTCCTGCAGGCCGACGGCGGCACGCGCACGGCGGCGATCACGGGCGGCTACGTCGCGCTCGCGGACGCGATCGACGGCATGGTCGCGAGGAAGGCGATCGCCGCGAACCCGCTGCACGGGCAGATCGCCGCAGTTTCGGTCGGCATCGTCGGGGGCACGCCGGTGCTCGACCTCGAGTATTCCGAGGACGTCGACGCCGAGACCGACATGAACGTCGTCATGAACTCGGGCGGCGCCTTCATCGAGGTGCAGGGGACGGCGGAGGGCCACGCGTTCCGGCGCGAGGAGCTCGACGCCATGCTGAACCTCGCGGCGCTCGGCACGTCGCGGCTGTTCGCGCTGCAGCTCGAGGCGCGCTCGTAAAAGGTGCTGGAAAAGGGGACGCTCACCTTTTTCACCGCCAATCGATGCCTGTCAGCACTCATTGCCGAAAAAGGTGAGCGTCCCCTTTTCCAGCCTCCGCCGCGTCGTGCTGGCGACCGGCAATCCCGGCAAGCTCCGCGAGATGCGCGAGATCCTGGACGGCCACGGGCTCGAGATCGTCGCGCAGTCGGAGTTCGGCATCGAGCCGCCGGTCGAGGACGGCGACAGCTTCGTCGCGAACGCGCTGATCAAGGCGCGAAACGCCGCGCGCCTCTCAGGGCTGCCCGCGATAGCGGACGACTCGGGCCTCGAGGTCGACGCGCTCGGCGGCCGGCCCGGGCTCCACAGCGCGCGCTACGTCGGCCCGGCGATGGACGAGGAAGCCAACAACGACCGGCTGCTGGCGGAGCTGGCCGGGACCCCGGACGCCAAGCGCAGCGCCCGCTACCGCTGCGCGATGGTCTTCGTCCGAAGCGCCGACGACCCCGCGCCGGTCGTGGCCGAATCCGCCTGGGAAGGCCGGATCGGGCGCGAGCGCCGCGGCACGGGCGGGTTCGGCTACGACCCGCTGTTCATCGTCGCGGGCACGACGTTGACCGTGGCGGAGATGACCCAAGGCGAGAAGAACCGCGTGAGCCATCGCGGCCAGGCGCTCGCCCTGCTGTCGGAGCGGATGAGGGCGGCGGGGTGGTGAGGGGAAACGGGGTAAGCAAAAAAGGGGACGCTCACCTTTTTGGCGGGAAAGCTCACGGCGCCCCGTGCGCGGCACCGGTCGCCAAAAAGGTGAGCGTCCCCTTTTCTGCTCCCCCTTTTATCTCACCGTCTTGACGTAGTCGCCGGGCTTCGGTTCGCCGTTCGGATAGAGGCTGTTATAGAGCCGCAGCTGCTGCACGGGGTACTTCTTGATCGGGCTCGCCGCCGCGAGCTGCTCCATCGTCATGCCTTCCGTCGCCTTCACGATGTGCAGGCGGTAGGGCTCCGCGAGCTTGAACTCGTTCGCATGCATGCGGCGGAACGTGCGCGCCGTGGAGGTGAAGAACGGGTCGCCGGCGGGCGCCGTCGTGCCCGAGCGGCTCGCGCCCTTGAACACCCACATGAGCCCGTTGTAGTAGAGGATCACGTAGCGCACGCTCGTCGACTGGCCGAACGGCGAGGGATCGCCGCGCACGATGCCCGTCCAGCCCTTGAGCCCGTTCGATTCGAAGGTCTCGCTGCGCTCGACGCGCCGGTTCGACAGGCCTCGCGCGGCGAACTGGCCCGGGTCGGTGAGGTCCGCGGGCGGCGCCTGCGTCCGGATCTCCATAACGTGCGCCTTCCCCGGCGCGATCGCGAGGATCTTGTCCGGCTGGTTCACGATCTGCCATCCCTGCGGGAAAGCGAGCGTGAACTGCATGTCGGCGTGGTAGAAGCGGTTGTCGCGCACCATGCCCTGCCGCGCGCTTGAGCCGACTGGCAGGCCCTCGATCTCCTTGAAGAACGCCGCGGCATTCAGCACGTTGCCGGTCGCCGAGGCCGCGGCCCTGCCGGCGCCCGCGACCGCCTGCTGCAGCCGCGTGTCGTTGTCCGGGTGCGAGGCGAAGACGCCGTGGTAGATGCGCGGCTCGCGGCCCTCGAGGCGGGCGCGCTCGCGCTCGAAGGTGTCCTGGTCCTTGAGGGTCTTGATGACGTTGATCATCGCGCCCGGGTCATAGCCGGCCTTCGCGAGGTAGCTCGCGCCGAGGCGGTCCGCCTCGAGCTCCGCCTCCCGGCCGTAGCCGCTGATGATCGCCTGGCCCGCCATGTTGGTGAGGTCGGCGAGCGCCGGCATGCCCGTGAAGATCGCGGTCGCCGCGCTCGCGAGGCCGGACAGCATGCCCTTGCGGTTCTGCTTCTTGAGGTGTTCGGCGGCGATGTGGCCGATCTCGTGGCCGAGCACCGCGGCGAGGTCCGCCTCGTCCCTGAAGTACGGCAGGATCCCGCGCGAGATGTAGACGTAGCCGCCCATGGTGGCGAAGGCGTTCACGTCGTCCGTGTCGACGATCGTGAAGTGCCACTCGAGTTCGGGACGCTCGCTGACGGCCGCCAGCTTCTCGCCGACCCGCTGCACGTAATCCGCCAGGACGATGTCGTTGTGCACGCCCATCTGCTGCGTGAACATCACGT
>DASSUY010000274.1:0-3917 GCA_035706525.1 Steroidobacteraceae bacterium | reverse complement strand
CCGTGTGCGTGCCGTTGCAATGGGGCGCGAGGGTCACCACCTCGCAGTTGCAGCTCCCGCCCTGCCGCGTGTCGCCGACGAAGGCGCCCGCCGCCAGCGGGCGGCTGCCGGCGGGCGGCGCCCCGAAGCAGGAGGGCTGCGGTCCCGAGAAATCGAGCGGAATCGCGAGCGACAGGGGCTTCGCAAAGTCGGCCACGAGCCGGCGGCCGCCGGCTTCGAACTGCATCAGGGTCATCGCGTCGCCCGCGGCGTTGATGGTGTAATTATAGTCACGGCAGGGAACCGGACAGGCGCCCTGCGAGTCTTAGCCACGGTACACGAAAGGAGTGTTGAATGGCGCTTCGCGCCGCGCTGATCTGCCTTGCGATCCTGGCCGCGCTGCCGGCCCTGGCCGACGAGCGTCCCGACGAGGTGCCCGCCGCCTGGACGCGCCATGAAGTCGACCTGCAGTACATGGGCTTCACCACCCGGTACACCTGCGGGGGCCTCCGGAGCAAGGTTCGGCTCCTGCTGAAGCACATGGGCGTGCGCGACGACGTCAAGATCCTCGAGCGCGGCTGCGAGTACGGCTACCAGAAGGTGGCGGACTTCCCGCGGCTGAAGATCACCTTCTGGGCGCCCACGATCCCGAATCAGGGCGACAAGGATCCGGGCGAGCCCGTGCTCGGCGTGTGGAAGCCGGTCGTGATCAAGCGCGATTCGCCGAAGGGCCTCGAGATGGGCGACTGCGAGCTGGTCGAGATCTTCTACGACCGCGTCGTGCCGCTCTTCGTGACGCGCGACGTCAAGGGCGGCGTCAACTGCATCCCGCACCAGCTCGTCGGCAACCGCATCGACCTGCGCATGGACGTGCTGACCGGCATCAAATCCGTCGACGACGCGAAGCTGCAGCGGCAGAGCCTGCACTAGCCACTGCTCAGCCCCGCGCTTTCGGCCTCCCGCAGGGCAGGCTCACCGGCTCCGCGCCGTCCCTGTCCAGGCGAATCGCCGTCAGCGCGCCGCCCCAGACGCAACCCGTGTCCAGCGCGCGAAGGCCCGGCTCCGCGAGGTAGCCGAGCGCCGACCAGTGCCCGACGACGAAAGCCTCGTCGCGGCTCGCGCGGGCCGGATGCCGGAACCAGGGGATCGCGCCCGGCGGCGCATCGCGGATCGCGCCCTTGAGCGCGAGGAGGAGGCGGCCGCCGCGGTCGACGTAGCGAAGCCGCGTCAGGCAGTTCACCGTGAAGCGCAGGCGCTCGATGCCCGAGAGGTCCGGCGACCAGAGGTCCGGCCCGTCGCCGTACATGCCCTCGAGGAGGGTGCGCGGATCCTGCGAGAGCACATGCTCGACTTCCCGCGCGCAGGCCGCGGCGTCGGCGAGCGTCCACTGCGGCGGCAGGCCGGCGTGCACAAGGGTCCACGCGATCCCCGGCTCGCGATGCAGGAGCGGTCGGCGGCGCAGCCATTCGAGGAGCTCGGCGACGTCCGGCGCGTCGAGGACCTCTTCCAGCTCCGGCTCGCGCTTGCTGACGGTCGCAGGCGCATGTGCCATCGCGAGCAGGTGCAGGTCGTGGTTCCCGAGCACGACGGCCGCGGACTCGCCGAGGGACCGCACGGCGCGCAGCGTCGCGAGCGAGGCGGGGCCGCGGTTCACGAGGTCGCCGGTGAGCCAGAGCCGGTCGCGGCCCGCGTCGAAGCCGATCCGGTCGAGCAGCGCGAGGAATTCCGCGTGGCAGCCCTGCAGGTCGCCGATCGCCCAGAGCGCCATGCGCGCGCCCCGGCCTAATGGACTTTGCCGGGAATCGCGAGCGAGAAGGGCGCGACGGGCGCCTCGAAGCGCTCCCCGCTGTCCGAAAGCATCTGGTACGCACCCTGCATCGAGCCGACCGGCGTCTCGAGCACGGCGCCGCTCGTGTAGCGGAACCCCTGGCCCGGCATGAGGTGCGGCTGCTCGCCCACGACGCCGTCGCCGCGGACCTCCTGCACCTTGCCGTTCGCATCGGTGATGACCCAGTGCCGGCCGAGCAGCCGGGCGGGCGTCTTGCCGCGGTTGCGTATCGTGATCGTGTAGGCGAAGACGTAGCGCCGCTCGTCGGGATCGGACTGGTCCTCGAGGTAGCGGGTGTCCACGTTCACCGAGATCAGGTTGTCGCCGTCGGAAGACATGCCGGGCTACTTGAGCCGGACCGCCAGCACGTCGCAGGGCGCGGCGTGCAGGACGGTGTCCTCGGTGAAGTTGACGAGGATCGAGGGGCCGCGCCGCTCGCGGCAGCCGAGCACGATGAGGTCGGCCTCCTGCTCCTGCGCCGCGCGCACGATCTCGGCCTTGACGTTGCCGGCGGCGACGCGGCGCCGCTCCGGCGCGATGCCGAGGCGGCCGGCGAGCTCCGCGAGCCGGGCGTTCGCGCGGTTGACCAGCTCTTCCTCGATCTGCACCGCGGGCAGGAGCGTCTCGCCCATGGGCTCGACCGGGACGTACTCCACGACGTGCAGCACCGAGAGCTCGGCGCCCATGAGGTCCGCGAGCGCGCGCGCCCGCTCGGCGATGCGGTCGGTGTGTTCGCCGAGGTCCACCACCAGCAGGATCCGGCGGTACGGGCCCATGGCGGCATTATAGCGCCGCGAGGCGCGCAAACTCGGCGGGCGCGAGCGTCTCCGGCCGCCGGTCCGCGTCGATGTCCGCGGCGGCGAACTGCGCCTCGTCGACGAGGCCGCGCAGGCCGTTGCGGAGGGTCTTGCGCCGCATCGAGAAGGCCGCAGCGACCAACCGCGCGAAGCGCTGCGGGTCGGGCAGCGGAAACGGCGCCGCGGCGTGCGGCACGAGGCGCACGACCGCGGAATCCACGGCGGGCGGCGGCTGGAACGCGCCGCGGCCGACGCGGAACAGCGCGCGCGCCTCGCAGGCCGCGGCGACCATGACCGTGAGCCGCCCGTAGGTCTTCCCGCCCGGTGGCGCGACGAGGCGATCCACGACCTCCTTCTGCAGCATGAAGTGCATGTCCTCGATCGCGGCCCGGGACTCGAGCAGGTGGACGAGGAGGGGCGTCGAGATGTTGTAGGGCAGGTTGCCGCAGAGTCGGAGCCTCGGCCCCGCGCCGCGCAGCGCACCGAAGTCGAACTCGAGCGCATCGGCCTCGTGCACGACGAGCTCCCCGGCGCCGGCCGCCTTCTGGCGCAGGAGCGGCACGAGGTCGCGGTCGATCTCGATCGCCTCGAGCCGCCCGCAGCGGGCGAGCAGCGGCAGCGTCAGCGCGCCGCGGCCCGGCCCGATCTCGACGAGGCGCTCACCCGGCTCCGGCGCGATCGCATCGATGATGCGGCGCAGCACGCCGGGATCGTGCAGGAAGTGCTGGCCGAAGCGCTTGCGCGCGCGGTGCAACTCAGGCGGTCCCGAAGCTTCCGGCCAGCCGGATCGCCTCGAAGAGGCTGCCGGGGTCCGCGCGGCCGGTCCCGGCGAGGTCGAGCGCCGTGCCGTGGTCCACCGAGGTGCGCCGGAACGGCAGGCCGAGCGTGACGTTCACGGCGTGGCCGAAGCCCGCGTGCTTGATCACGGGCAGTCCCTGGTCGTGGTACATCGCGAGCACCGCGTCGGCGCGGGCGAGCGAGGCGGGCGTGAAGGCGGTGTCGGCCGGCACCGGCCCCGCCGCATCGATGCCTGACGCGCGCGCGGCTGCGAGCGCGGGCCCGATCACGTCGATTTCCTCGCGGCCGAGGTGGCCCGACTCGCCGCTGTGCGGGTTCAACCCGGACACCAGGATGCGCGGCTTCGCGATGCGGAAACGATTGCGCAGATCCGAGTCCACGATGCGAAGCGTCCGTTCGAGCGATTCCCGCGTCAGGCGGCGCGGGACGTCGGCGAGCGGCAGGTGCGTCGTCGCGAGCGCGACGCGAAGGCTTCCCGCGACGAGCAGCATCACGGGGTTCGCGCCCTCACACCT
>DASSUY010000273.1:0-2257 GCA_035706525.1 Steroidobacteraceae bacterium | reverse complement strand
TCTTCCTCGCGCGGCCCGAACTCCAGGCAATCCCGGCCCACTCGCGCGCGCCGGAGGCCAGGGCAGCGCGCCCGGTGCCGCGCCTGCTCGGTGGCATCGAGCTCGTGCTGCGGGACCGCTACCTGCTGAACATGGCGCTGTTCGTGATCCTGCTGAACTGGATCAACACGACCGGCGAATTCATCCTCGCGGACTACGTCAAGGAGGACGCGGCGTCCCGCGTGGAGGCGAGCGGCGGCGCGCTCGACCTCGGGACGCTGATCACCGCGTTCTACGGGGACTTCTACTTCTGGGTCACGCAGGTCAGCCTCTTCATCCAGCTGTTCCTCGTCTCCCGGATCTACCACGTCGTGGGCATCCGCGGGGCGCTGCTGGTCCAGCCGGTCATCGTCGCCCTCGGCTACGGGCTCCTCGTGTTCGGCCCGATGCTCGGGGGCTTCATCCCGCTCTTCTACCTCGTGCGCCGCATCAAGTTCGCGGAGAACGGCATCGACTACTCGCTGATGAACACGACGCGCCAGGCCCTCTACCTGCCCGTCGACCGCGACTCGAAGTACGACGGCAAGACGGCGATCGACACCTTCTTCTGGCGCTTCGGCGACCTGATCCAGGCGGGCGGCGTCTACGTCGGCATCAACCTCCTCTTCTGGCAGGCGCACGACTTCGCGCTCGTGAACCTCGTGCTCTGCTTCGGGTGGATCGCGCTCGCGGTCATCATGGGCCGCGACTACAGCCGCAAGACGCGGGAGACGGAAGTGCGCATCGCGCCGCAGGCGATGGAGCCGATCCCCGACCTGCTCTATGCGCCGGGCGAGTCGTTCATGCACCCGGTCTCGCCGAACGCCTTCTACGACGCCGAGCCCGGCGACGTGCTGGTGATGCGCGCGCGCCGCGAGGACGGGCGGCGCCTGCCGCGCTGGATGCGGTTCAACGTGCGGCTGCAGGCGTTCGTCGGGAAGGCTCCCGCCAGGGACGACACGCCCGAGTTCCGCATCGTCGTCATCGCCTCCAACCTCGACGGGCTGGAGGCGAAGAACGGCTTCACGGCGCGACGGGTGCCGAAGCCACGAGCGTGAACTCGCCCGCGTCCACGCGCTTCAGGAGACCCGCGAGCAGCCGCTGGATCGAGCTGATCTCGAGCTTCGTGAGGCCCATCTGCAGGTCGTCGCCCTTCCGGCGGACCCCGCTGTTCGGCCCGACGTTCGGGCCGTTCGGCACGCGCACATAGGCGCCGTTCTCGAGCCGCCACTGCGCCAGCACCCCCAGCCGCTCCGCGAGGAGCTCCGGCGTTATCGCGCGCAGCCTTTCGACGGTGTCGGCGGGCAGGCGCCTCACGCGCATCGACTTCCAGAGCTCGCCGCGGTCGCTCGCGTCCGACGCGAAGGCGACGCCGTGGTCGACCGAGAACACGCGTGCGCCCCGGGACGACTTGCCGATCAGGAAATTGCCCTGGTTCGAGTCGCGATGCCGGATCAGGAGCGTGAACACGTTCAGCTGGCCGATGTGGCGAGCGTAGACGGGGTCCGACTCAAAGCGCGCCGCGTCGTACACGTCCGGCACCGAGTCGATGTCCGCGAGCCAGTACTGCACCACGGCCAGCACCTGCGCGACGGGCGGGAAAGTCGGCCGGACCTCCGGCTGGTACTTCGCGAAGTCCGCGAGCCGCACCATGCGCAGCTCCGTGGGCGGGACGACGTATTCCTCCGGATCCAGGAACAGCTTCTGCAGCGCGTAGGCCGCGAGGTCGTAGCGCGGGACGTTGTTGAAGGTGTTCGCGCCGGGCTCCGCCTTGCGCAGTTTCACGCGAAGCGGCGGCGCGCCGCCGAAGGACACGTCCGCGCGCAACGTGATGTCGCCGCGGGCATTGGGCCGGCTGATCCTGGCCTCGGTGATGACGAGCGGCTCGGCGGCGAGCAGCCGCTCGAGCTCGGCGACCGGCTGCGTGATGTTGGCGTCCTGCGCGGCGGCGGCCGCGGCGAGCGTCGCCAGGAACGAGGCCAGGGACAGGCCGAGCAGTCCGTGGAATCGCGCCATGCGTTGTATTTCTCCCCCTCGACGCGCGGGGGGAGTCTAGCACGCGTCCGGTCAGGGATTCGCCTCGGCCCCTTTCTCCGCGATCCTGGCTTCCACGTCTTTCAGGAGCTTCAGCGCCTGCTCGGTGTCCTTCCCGCCGTGCGGACTGTAGGCGAGCGGGCCGAGCGTCCGCGCGGCGTCCGCCAGCCGCCCGTCGCCGATCATCTGCTGCGCCACCATCCAG
>DASSUY010000272.1:0-2568 GCA_035706525.1 Steroidobacteraceae bacterium | reverse complement strand
GTTCGGCGGCGCGGCGATCCACATGTTCCTCACCGACAGGAAAGTCTACTACGACGTGGAGCTCCTGGCCGTCTACCTCGGGCTGTTCGCCTTCCTGCTCCTCGGCATCGCGCTCTCGCCGGAGCTCTATCCCGTGGTCCGCCGGGAGCTGACGAACGCGATCAGCGGACTGCTCTTCATCCCCGTCCTGTGGAGGATCGCAGGAAGGGGCCGGTTCGACCAGTTCCGGCGCACGTTCGCGGTGAGCCTCGCCGCGCTCATGACGGGAATCGCGCTGCTCTGCCTGTACAAGTTCCGCCTGAACCTGCAGGGCGTCCGCCTGTCCTGGCTGGTCAGCGCCGACGACGGGCGGTACCCGCTGGGCGCCGCGCTCCAGGACGATTACAACATGAGCGCGCTCGGGCTGACCGCGGGCGCGATCGCCTGCGGTTACCTCTTTGCGCGCACCCGCCGCATGGGGCGCCGGTGGCTGCTCGCCGGCTGCATCGGGATCCTGCTGGTGGCCGCGCTGCTGATGGGGTCGCGCCGCTTCTACGTCGTTTTCGCGATGGCGGCGACCGGCGCGATCTTCTACGCGGCCTGGCGCGCGACCCGCCGGAGCGCGGCGATGCTTCGGCGCGTGTCGATCGGCAGGCGCTTCGCGCTGCACGCATCGCTCGCGGCGGCGCTGTTCGCCGCCCTGGCGCTGGCGGTGGGCCCGCGGGTCGTCGAAATCATGGCGGTGGCGACCGGCGGGCAGATGGACCGCCTGATGGGGCGCCTGGAAACGCTCATGCGATTCTCCGAGACGCTGGAAGGCAGCCGCGGGCCGCTCGTCGAGCTCGCCTTCCAGCGGATCAGCGCGTTTTCACTGCCGCAGTTCCTGTTCGGCGGCGGGTTTTCCTACCTCACCGGCATGCACGACGGAGGGGCGGAGGCCTATCCGCACAATCCCGTGATCGCGGCGCTGCTCCACGGCGGCATCGTGAACATGGCGTTGGTCCTCTACGTGCTCGGCCGGGCCTCGATCCTCTACGCCGGGCGGCTGCGGAAGGAGCCGCTCTTCACGGTCCTCTTCTTCGTCACGCTCGCGTTCATGCTGATCAGCGGCAACACGATCTTCAGCAACCAGTTGCTCGTCATGCTGCTCGTCATCGGCTTCGTGCTCCGGACGCTGCCGGCAGCCGGCGCCGGGGTGCCGCGCCATGGATAGGCGCCGGCGGGTCGTGCACCTGACGACGGTGCACGATCCGTACGACACGCGGATCCTCCGGCGCGAGTGCGCGATGCTCGCCCGGCAGGATGCGCTCGACGTGCACCTGCTGAACGCGAAAGGCGTTCGCGATCGCGTGGAGGGCGTGCAGATCGCGCCTTTCGACGCGGCAGGCTCGCGGTGGCGGCGGATGACAGTCTCGACCTGGAAGGCGCTGCGGGCGGCGCAGTCCATGGACGCGGACCTCTACCACCTGCACGACCCGGAGCTGCTCCCGGCCGCGCTCGCCCTCAAGCTTTCGGGGCGGCGGGTCGTCTACGATTGCCACGAGAACTTCGTCGAGAAGGCCAGGGCCCGGAGCTGGATCCCGCGCCCGTTGCGCGGCCTCTATGGCCGCGCCTACGGATGGCTGGCGCGCCGCATCCTGCCCCGCCTCGACGGCCTCGTCGCGGCGACCGAGGGCATCGCTGCCGACCTGCCGGCTCGGCGGACCGTCGTGCTGCGGAACCTCCCGGACCTGGACGCGATCCGGGCGGGGCTCGCCGGGACCGAGCGCCAGGCAGGGCTCGTGCTCTACACCGGCGGGCTTACGCCCAACCGCGGCATCGAACAGGTCGTCGCCGGGCTCCGCGGGCACTGCCGGGAGGACTGGAGGCTCGTCATCGTCGGCAGTGCGGACGCGGAGGTCCGCGCTCGGCTGCAGGAGGCCCTCCGGGACGACCGCATCGACTTCCGGGGCCGCGTCGCCTTCGCCGAAGTCGTGCGGCTGATGGGCACGGCCGCTGTCGGTGTCGTCTGCAATCAGGCACGATTCGACTACCAGAATGCCCTGCCGAACAAGCTGTTCGAATACATGGCGGCCGGACTGCCGGTCGTCTGCTCGGATTTTCCGCAGTGGCGCGCGATCGTCGACGGCTACGGGTGCGGCGTCCTATGCGACTCCGGCGACCCCCGGAGCATCGGCGGGGCCGTCGAATCGCTGCTGTGCGACCCGGAGGGCGCGCGGCTGATGGGCCGTCGGGGGCAGGCAGCGGTGGAGGAGAGCCTTTCGCTGGAGCCCGAAGTCCAGAGGCTCCGGCAGATGTACGGGGAGATCCTGCAAGGTGCTTAGCTTCACGCCGCAAAGACTGCTGGTCCTCGCGCCGCATACCGACGATGCCGAGATCGGCGCCGGCGGACTCGTCGGCACGCTGGTCGCCGGCGGCATCCAGCGTCGCTACGTCGCGTTCTCGACCTGCGAGGCCTCCGTCCCGGCCGGCTTCCCGCCCGACGTGCTGGCAGGCGAATGCCGGCAGGCTGCCCGCCAGTTGGGGTTCCGCGACGAGGAAGTCTCGCTGCGGTCGTTCACGGTCAGGCGCTTCCCGGAAAGGCGGCAG
>DASSUY010000271.1:0-3323 GCA_035706525.1 Steroidobacteraceae bacterium | reverse complement strand
CGCCCCTGCTCCAGCCCCAGCTACCCGCGCTGCCGCTGCCGCAGCCGATCGAGTTCGAGGAATCCTCGCGCTGGACGCGGACGCTCGAGCGCATCTCGACGGGCGTCGTCGCGATCCAGATCGACGCGGCCCGGGCCTTCGACACCGAGTGGAACACCTCCGCGCAGGCGACCGGCTTCGTCGTCGATGCCGAGCGCGGCCTCGTCCTCACCAACCGCCACGTGGTGACGCCCGGCCCCGTGAAGGCGTACGCGACTTTCCTCAACCGCGAGGAGGTCGAGCTCGAGCCCGTCTACCGGGACCCGGTGCACGACTTCGGCTTCTATCGCTACGACCCCTCGAAGCTGCGCTTCATCCAGCCGGCCGAGCTGCCTCTCTTCCCCGAGGGCGCGCAGATCGGCGTCGAGATCCGCGTGGTGGGCAACGACGCCGGCGAGCAGCTCTCGATCCTCGCGGGCACGCTCGCGCGCCTCGACCGCCAGGCGCCGGAATACGGCATGGGCCGCTACAACGACTTCAACACCTTCTATCTCCAGGCCGCGTCCGGCACCTCGGGCGGCTCCTCCGGCTCGCCGGTCATCGACATCCGCGGGCGCGTGCTCGCGCTGAACGCGGGCGGCTCCACCGGCGCGGCTTCGAGCTTCTACCTGCCGCTGCCGCGCGTCGTGCGGGCGCTCAAGCTGATCCAGGCGAAGCGCCCGGTCTCGCGCGGCACGCTGCAGACGATCTTCGAGTACACGCCCTACGACGAGCTGCGGCGCCTCGGGCTGCCGCCCGCGGTCGAGCAGGAAGCCCGCAAGCACTCGCCGTCGCGCACGGGCATGCTCGTCGTCCGCGAGGTCCAGCCGGGCTCGGACGCCGACGGCAAGCTCGCGGTCGGCGACATCCTCGTGTCCATGGGCGGCGAGCCGATCTCGGACTTCGAGACCGTGGACGCGCTGCTCGACTCGGGCGTCGGCAAGGACATCGCCGTCACGGTGGTGCGCGGCGGCGGCACGCGGACCGTCAGGCTGCCCGTGCAGGACCTGCACGAGATCACGCCGGCCGCCTACCTCGAGATCGGCGACGGCATCCTGCACACCCTCTCCTGGCAGATGGCGCGGCACATGAACGTGCCGATCTCGGGCGTCTATGTCGCGAATCCCGGCTACATGCTGGGCGTCGCCGGCATCCCGCGCGGCGCCGTCCTGACCGAGCTCGACGGCAAGCCGCTCGAGGACCTCGACGACGCGCTCGCGATCTTCCGGACGATGGGCCACGGCCAGCGCGCGACCGTGCGCTACTTCACGATGGAGGACACGCGCACCTCGCAGCTCGCGTCGATCCGGGTCGACCGCGCCTGGTTCCCGGCCCGGCACTGCGTCCGCGACGACGCCATCGGGCTCTGGCCCTGCTCGCCGGTGGAGGCGGGCCCCGACGCGCCGCCGCCGCAGCCGGTCGACACGGTCTTCACGAAGACCGGCGACAAGCTGGCGGACGCCTACGCGCCGTCGCTCGTGTTCGTCCAGTTCAACATGCCGTATTCCGTATCGGGCGTGACGGAGCGCAACTACCACGGCACCGGCGTCGTGCTCGACCCGGTGCGCGGGCTCGTGGCCGTCGACCGCAACACCGTGCCGGTCGCGCTCGGCGACGTGCGCCTGACCTTCGCCGGCACCGTGGAGGTCGACGGCACGGTCGAGTACGTGCACCCGCTCCACAACCTCGCCGTCGTGCGCTACGACCCGCGGCAGCTCGGCACGACGCCCGTCAAGGCCGTGAAGTTCGCCGACCGCCTGCCGGCGACCGGCGACGCGGTGCACGTCATCGGCCTGCAGGGCGACGCGCGCGTCGTGTCGCAGCAGGCGACGGTCTCCTCGATCGGGCCGGTGGGCTTCCCGCTGTCCCGCACGCTGCAGTTCCGCGACGCGAACCTCGAGATCCTGCGGCTCGTCAACGGCCCCTCGGACTTCGACGGCGTGATCGTCGACAAGCGCGGCGACGTCGCGGCGCTCTGGTCGAGCTTCGCCTACGAACAGAACCGCGAGCTGGTCCAGCAGAACATGGGCGTCCCGGCCACGCTCGTGCAGGAGATGCTCGAGTTCGCGCGCGGCGAGCGGACGCTGTACTCGGCCGAAGCCGAGTACGGGCTGCTCTCGCTCGCGGAGGCGCGCCAGTTCGGCCTGGCGGAGGAATGGATCGACCGCGTGACGGCGCACAACCCGAGGCGCCGCACGATCCTGACGGTCGACCGGCTGGTGGCCGGCTCGCCGGCCGCGAAGCTCCTGCAGCCCGGCGACCTCCTGCTCGCGGTGGACGGCAAGGTCGTCAACACCTTCGCGGACGTGAGCGATGCCGTGCGCGCGCCCGAGGTGACGCTCACGATCTGGCGCGGGGGCAAGGAGATGACGATCCCGCTGCCGACGGTCGCCCTGTCGGGCGGCGACGTCGACCGCGTGCTCGTCTGGGCGGGCGCGACGCTGCAGGCGCCGCACCGCGCGATGGCCGTGCAGCGCGGCATCGAGCCGGACGGCGTCTTCATCGCCTTCTTCATGTACGGCTCGCCCGCCTCGCGATACAAGCTCTGGGCCGGACGCCGGATCACGGAGGTGGACGGCATCCCGGTCGCGGACCTCGACGCCTTCATCCGTGCGGTGCAGGGCCGGCCGGACAACGCGTCGCTCCGGCTCAAGACGGCGAGCTGGAACGGGCAGGTGGACGTGATCACGCTGCGCCTCGACCAGCACTACTGGCCCGCCTACGAGCTGCGCCGCACGGAAACCGGCTGGAAGCGGATCCCGATCGACTGAGCCTGCGCATGCTGACGATGCAGGGCCGGATCGAGGAGGCCGCCGCGCTCCTGAACTCGGGCGAGCTGGTCGCGTTTCCGACGGAGACGGTGTACGGGCTCGGCGCGGACGCGGAGAACCCGCGCGCGGTCGCGCGCATCTTCGCGGCCAAGGGCCGGCCCGAGACCCATCCGCTCATCGTCCATTTCAGCAATTTCGTTGCGGCGCGCGCCTGGGCGGTCGACGTGCCCCGCGAGGCTGAGCGGCTCGCGGAGGCGTTCTGGCCAGGCCCGCTGACGCTCGTGCTGCCGCGCGCGCCGCGGGTGCCGCTCGCCGTCACCGGCGGCCAGGACAGCGTCGCGCTCCGTTCGCCCGCCCATCCGGTCGCGCGCGCGCTGCTCGCGGCCTTCGGCCGCGGCATTGCCGCGCCTTCCGCGAACCGCTACGGCCGGATCAGCCCGACCCGGGCCGAGGACGTGCGCGCCGAGCTCGGCCGGCGCGTCGCGCTCGTGCTGGACGGCGGGGATTGCGAGGTCGGCCTCGAGTCGACGATCG
>DASSUY010000270.1:0-3333 GCA_035706525.1 Steroidobacteraceae bacterium | reverse complement strand
GGCCGCGCTCGCCGGCCGACGCTGAATCAGTCTTTCGGCCCGAAGTGGTGCCCGTCGCCGGGCGTCGATGACCACACGGTGTAGGTCGAGCCGGACTTGGGCGACGACTCCGGAGCCGCGGACTGAGCCGGGGCGGCAGGCGCCGGGGACGGCGCGGACGAGGCCGGGGATTCGGTCCGCGGCGCGAGGTTCACGGCCTCGACCGGCGGGGCCGCCGTCGGCCGCGGTTCCCCGTTCACGGGCACGGCGATCGGCTGCGTATCGGTCGGCCGGAAGCCCTCCTGGCGCTCGCGGCCCCGACCTCCGCGCCCGCGACGGCGGCGCCGCCGGCGCTGCGGATCGCCCTCGGCAGCCGGAGCCTCCGGCGACGCGTTCGGCCCCTGGGACGGGCCCTGCGGGCGTGGCTGCTGTGCCGGGGCTGCCGCCTGGGGCGGCCGCTGCCGCTGGGCGTCGTCGCGGTTGTCGCCGCCGCGCGGGCGATCCTGGCGCTCGCCGCGATCGTCGCGGTGTCGGTCGCGATTCCGGTTGCGATCCCGGTCGCGGTCACGGTCCCGGCGCGGTCCACGGTCGCGGTCGCCGCGGGATCGGCGTCCGTCCCGGTGATGGTCCCGGTGGTCCCGGTGGCTGCGGCCCGCCGGCCGCTCGTCGCGTCGCGCGCTGCCCGCGTCGGATGCCGGCGCAGGAGCCGCGGTGCCGGTGAAGAGCCACACCAGCCGCGACCAGAAGCCCGGAGGAGGCGGCGCCACGGCGGGCGACGCGGCGACCGGCGTCGGCGCGGGCGCTGCAGGCGCGATCTGCTGCACGGCCGCGGGCGCCGCGGGAGGCTGCTTGTCGGCCTGCGACTGGAAGTCCAGTTCCTTGAGGCCGGTGCCGACGACCTGGTAGCTCGTCACGCTGTTCTCGGGCAGCGTGAGCTCGTCGTCCCGGACGCGGCGGATCGAGTAATTGGGCGTCTGCAGGTTCGGGTCGGGCACGAGCACGACGTCGACGCCGCGCGCGCTCTCGAAGCGGTTGAGCCACTCGCGTTTCTCGTTGATCAGGAAGGTCGCGACGTCGACCGGCAGCTGGGCGACGACGCGGGTCGTGCGCTCCTTGCGGACTTCCTCGCCGATGAGCCTCAGCACCGCGAGCGCCATCGACTCGACGCTGCGGATCGTGCCCATGCCGCTGCAACGCGGGCAGGCCATGTGCGTCGACTCGCCGAGCGAGGGGCGCAGCCGCTGGCGCGACATCTCCATGAGCCCGAAGCGCGAGATGCGGCCGAGCTGGATGCGCGCCCGGTCGGAACGCACGGCGTCGCGCAGGCGGTCCTCGACGCCCTGCTGGTTCTTCTTCGACTCCATGTCGATGAAGTCGATGACGATCAGGCCGCCGAGGTCGCGGATCCGGAGCTGGCGGGCGATCTCGTCCGCTGCCTCGAGGTTCGTGTTGTAAGCCGTCGCCTCGATGTCGGAGCCGCGCGTCGCCCTCGCCGAGTTGATGTCGATCGACACCAGTGCCTCGGTGTAGTCGATGACGATGCTGCCGCCGGAGGGGAGGGTGACCGAGTGCGAGTAGGCCGACTCGATCTGGCTCTCGATCTGGTAGCGGGTGAAGAGCGGCACCTCGTCCGTGTAGAGCTTGATCTGCCGCTGCGCGTCCGCGGCCTGGAAGCGCTGCACGTACTCGAGCGCGCGCTGGTGCGCGCCCGGCTCGTCGATCAGCACCTCCCCGATGTCGTCGGACAGGTAGTCGCGCAGCGCCCGGGTCACCGCGTCGCTCTCCTGGTACACGAGGAACGGCGCCGGGCGTTCGCCAGCCGCCGTGACGATCGCGTCCCAGTTGGCGCGCAGGTTGTCGAGGTCCCACTGCAGCTCCTCGGGGCTGCGGCCGACGCCGGCGGTGCGCACGATCGTGCCCATGCCCTCCGGTACCTTCAGGTGGTCGAGCGAGTCCTTGGTGGCGTCCCGGTCCTCGCCCTCGATGCGGCGCGACACGCCGCCTGCGCGGGGGTTGTTCGGCATGAGCACGAGGAAGCGGCCCGCGAGGCTGATGTAGGTCGTGAGCGCGGCGCCCTTGTTGCCGCGCTCCTCCTTCTCCACCTGGACCAGGATTTCCTGGCCCTCCTGCAGGACGTCGCGGATGTTGAACCGGGCGCCGGGCGCCGGCTGGAAGCGGTAATACTCGCGGGCGACTTCCTTGATCGGCAGGAAGCCCTGGCGCTGGGCGCCGTACTCGACGAAGGCGGCCTCGAGGCTCGGCTCGACGCGCGTGACGCGCGCCTTGTAGATGTTGCCCTTCTTCTGCTCGCGGGACGGTATCTCGATCGACAGGTCGTACAGCTTCTGGCCGTCAACCAGAGCGACGCGCAACTCCTCTTGCTGAGTCGCGTTGATCAGCATTCTCTTCATGTGCCCCATCCAAGGTGCTTGGGGCCCTGTCGCGGGGGATGTCACGTCGAGTCACGAGGGAATCCCGTAATCCTGCGTGCGCGTCGCGCGGGCGCACAGGAGCGGGTCGCGGCACGTGGCTGCGGTTCGAGTCGCTCCTGGACGAACTTCCGGGGACGCTGCGCGCGGGGAACATTACATCCGAACGATGGGCCGGCGATGGCCCGGACCGACCGGACCAACTAACATGCGGCCTGCCCGCCGCAGCCACGATCGAACGGGGCCGATGGGCGGGGACCGCGTACCGGTCAGCGGCCATGCTTCGCCTCGCGAAGCTTGCGCCGTAAGACCTGACTGCCGGCTACGATATCAGATGCGCCCGGAAAATCAATACGTTAGAGACTTTAGATGAATGCGGGCGGAAACCCGCTCCGGGGCGTGCGGCGCGTGCGCGCCGGCGAGGGGTCGGCGGGCCAGCGCCTCGACAACTTCCTGCTGCGGGAACTCGGGGGCATTCCCCGCAGCCGGGTGTACCGGCTGCTGCGCAAGGGCGAGGTCCGGGTCAACGGGAAGCGCAAGCAGGCGGACTACCGGCTCGCGGCCGATGACGAGGTCCGCCTGCCGCCCGTGCGCACGCCGCCGGACGATGCGGCGCCGCGGCGCGTCCCGGACTCGCTCCTTGAGGTCGTCCGCGATGCGATCGTCCAGGAAGACGAGCGCCTCGTGGTCCTGAACAAGCCCGCGGGGCTTGCGGTACACGGCGGCTCGGGACTCGCCTTCGGCGCGATCGAGGCGCTCCGCGCGCTGCGTCCCGACGAGCCGCTCGAGCTCGTGCACCGGCTCGACCGCGAAACGAGCGGCTGTCTCCTCGTCGCGCGCAGCCGCGCGGCGCTCCGCAGCGCCCATGCGCTGCTCCGCGAGGGCGAGGTCGAGAAGCACTACACCGCGCTCCTCGCCGGCCGCT
>DASSUY010000269.1:0-2686 GCA_035706525.1 Steroidobacteraceae bacterium | reverse complement strand
CGCGCAGGATCCCTCGGTAGTAGGCCGCCCCTGGCCCGCGCGTCGTTGTCCCAGATCCTCGTCTCCGGTCCATGCCAGGAGGATCGGCTCGAACAACCGTCGTCGGTACCCCGCGCTACATCAGGCGCCCGGACGCTTACGGAAGACCAGCGTCGGCTGCTCGATGCGCTCGCGGCGGCGAGGGATCCGGAGGGGCGGCGCGACCACGCGCTCATCGCGACGATGCTCGGGTCGGGCATCCGGGTCGGGAGCGCCGTCGCGCTTGACGTCGAGGACCTGGACCTCGAGCGCGGGGAGGTGCGGCTGCGGACCGCGAAGGGCGACCGGCCAAGCCAGGCCGTCCTGCCGCGGGGCGTCGCCGAGTTGCTGCGGGGATACGTGGCCGGCCGCCGGGACGGCCCGCTGTTCCCGGGCCGCCGCGGGGAGCGGATCACCGCGCGGCACTTCGCCAGGCGGCTTCAGTGCTGGCTCCGGCGGGCCGGCGTCGAGCGCCCGGCTTCACCGCACACGCTCCGGCATTCCTTCGCCGCCCGCGTGTACGCCCGGACGGGCGACCTCCTGGTGACCCAGGCTGCGCTCGGGCACGCCTCCATCGCTAGCACGACGGTATACGCCCGGTGCGACCGCGAGAGGGTGCGGGAGGCCGTCGGAGCGTAGGGGGTGCCGGCCAGGTGACCGCTGCCAACATCGCGGCCGGCCACGGCCCGCCGCTGAGCTTCGGCGCGCCGCTCAATCCGGGCGTTGCGCAGCCGAAAGGTATGCCGGAATTCATGTCCCGTGACCTTCTTGCCGGCGCCCAACGCCTGCACTACGGTCCCGTGAATGAATGCGCCGCCCGTCACGCCGTGGTGGGAACAGCCGATCGCGATCCCGGAGGAAGACTTCCTAGCCGTTCGCGCCGAACTCGATCTTCTGGTTGAGACGTTCGTCCCTCCTCTGCTCCTTGAGGACGCTGTCGGGGTGATCACGTTCGGCCTCTCGTGGCGACTCGTGTGCTCGCTTTCGCCGATCAACGCGCCCGTCACGCGCGCGTCGAGGGGCAGATGCGAGGGCGTTGCCATTGAGATCGTAATGAGGTCGCACCCCGAGCTGCTTCATCGCGCGGGTATCGTGCCAGCTCCCGTCGAGCCGCCATCCTTCGTGGCGCCTCTCCTGGCGTGGTGGAACAGGTGGCAGCCAACCGTGCTGACTCCGCTCGCCTCGGCGGCAGGCAAGTTGGATGAGCGTCTGGGCACGATTCAACGCCTTGCGCGTTCCGTCATGTCAGAGGTGCTTTCGGAAGACCTGCTCAAGGGCGTCCGCGCCGGCATGAGAGCCTCTCGCGCGGAACGCGGCAGAGATCGCGATGCTGACGAGACCCCGGCGTCTGTTGCGGCCACGTTCTGGGCGATCGAGCCCTCGAACGCAAAGGAAGACGGTTGCTACATGGTCGGAGAGGATCGCAGGATCGCGATCAGCCCGCGCTTCATCCGTGATCGCCTGGGGCGCGCGCGCCGGAAGAAGAGGTTCGTCCGCGATCCTGCGCAGCAGGCCGATGGCGCGGAGGGCGCCGAACTTGGAGCGCGGAAGGTGCCCCGCGTCGTGAAGGAACTAACTGGGGTCGAAAACGAGGACGGCGCATTCGCGGCGCTGGAATGCGTGTCGGCGGTTCAACAAGCGGGGGATGTCACGGCCGCGCTTGCTGCGACCGAAGTCGAACGGGCGCTGGAGGACGCGGTCCGGGAGCTGAGGCGCGCCACTCGCGGCGCCGTAGAAGTCCTCCTTCTCGACCATGTTCGACAACTCCTCGACGGCACGACGACGCCCAGCGAACTCGCACGCCAGCGCGACCTGTCCGAGCGCTCGTTCCGCGACGCCTGGGAGCGGATCCGTAGACGGCTTGCGGCGCACCCGCGCCTGACCGCGATCCTCAGGTCGGCCTAGGTTTTTTCCGGAATCGGGTGCCGCGGCGCCCCGGCCGTTTCCACCGGGGGACATGGCATCTGATCACCTGGACACCGTGCGGCGGGCCGCGCTGCCGCAGGTCATGCTCGTGGACGACGTCGGGATCGCCCTTCGGCTACGCCGCGACGCTGCCCGTCGGGCCGTCCTCCGCGGTGAATGCGGGCCGTACTTCCGCGTGGGCCGCCGCCTGGCAGTCCTCCGGGAGTCGTTCCTGGCCGCGCTGGCGAGCAGGCAAACGGGACCGGGGCCGCGCAGTCTCGAGGAGAGGCGCCCGTGAGCTCCACGCCGAGCCCGGAGTGGCCCGGCCGCGGCGACGCGCTCGCCTTCGCTCGACTCCTGCTGCGCAGGCCCGGCTCGGTCGTCGAGATCCGGGCGCCCAGAGTCCGGCGTGGGCACTTCACCACGAACGCGTCCGGGTACTTCGACGACCCGGCGGAGCTCGTCGCGGCCGTGGCATCGATCGACGGCGATGCCGAGAGCATCTACATCACGCTCAACCCGGTTCGGCGCGACCTGCTCGCGCGCGCCGCGAACCGGCTGGTGCTCGGAGCGAAGCAGACCACCGGGGACTCCGACGTTGTCGCCCGGAGGTTCCTCGGCCTCGACTTCGATCCCGCGCGGCCGTCCGGCATCTCGTCGAGCGATGAGGAGAAGGCCGCGGCACATGCCTTGGCGAACGAGGTCCGGGTGTACCTGGAATCGGTCGGCTTCCCCGATCCGATCGAGGGCGACAGCGGGAACG
>DASSUY010000268.1:0-3259 GCA_035706525.1 Steroidobacteraceae bacterium | reverse complement strand
GGTCGCACCCGGAGAACACGTGGGCGGGCGCCAAGCGCCGCGGCGACGGCAAGGTCCGCGTCGCGATCGTGGGCGTCGGCAACTGCGCGAGCAGCCTCGTGCAGGGCCGCTACTACTACGAGAACGCCAAGGAGGACGACTTCGTCCCCGGGCTGATGCACGTCAACCTGGGCGGCTACCACGTCCGTGACATCGAGTTCGTCGCCGCCTTCGACATCGACAAGAACAAGGTCGGCAAGGACCTGTCCGAGGCGATCTACACGAAGCCGAACAACACGTACGTCTTCCAGCAGGTCCCCAACCTCGGCGTGAAGGTCGAGCGCGGCATGACCCACGACGGCCTCGGCAAGTACCTCAGCCAGGTCATCGAGAAGGCCCCCGGCCCGACGGCCGACATCGTCCAGATCCTGAAGGACCGCGAGGTCGACGTCATGGTCTCGTACCTGCCCGTCGGCTCCGAGGAGGCGACGAAGTGGTACGTCGAGCAGGCGCTCCGTGCCGGCGTCGGCTTCATCAACGCCATCCCGGTGTTCATCGGGCGTGAGCCGTACTGGCAGCGCCGCTTCGCCGAGGAGGGCCTCCCGGTCATCGGCGACGACATCAAGAGCCAGGTCGGCGCGACGATCAGCCACCGCGTGCTGACCCGCCTGTTCATGGACCGCGGCGTCCGCCTCGATCGGACCTACCAGCTGAACTTCGGCGGCAACACCGACTTCCTGAACATGCTCGAGCGCGAGCGCCTCGAGTCGAAGAAGATCAGCAAGACCAACGCCGTCACCTCGATGCTCGACTACGAGGTCTCCGACGACGACGTCCACGTCGGCCCGAGCGACCACGTGCCGTGGCTCCTCGACCGCAAGTGGTGCTACATCCGCATGGAGGGCACGACCTACGGCGACGTGCCGCTCAACGCGGAGCTCAAGCTCGAGGTCTGGGACTCCCCGAACTCGGCCGGCGTCATCACCGACGCCATCCGCTGCCTCAAGCTCGGCCTGGATCGTGGCCTCAAGGGGACCCTCGTGGCCCCGTCCAGCTACTTCATGAAGAGCCCGCCGCAGCAGATCCACGACGACATCGCGTTCAACCGCGTCGAGGCGTTCATCCGCGGCGACGACAACGAGACGCTCGTCGGGACGGAGAAGCCGCAGCAGCGAAAGCTCCGGAAGCTCGCGAGCCGGCCGGCCAGCGCGGCCGAAGTGGCCGCCAAGGTCGCCCGCGACAAGGCGGCGGCCGGGGCGTGACCTCGACGAAGCCGGCGGCCGCAAGGCCGCCGGCCGAGAAGCCGCCCAGGAAGGCCCTCCAGGCGCCGCACCGGCGCAAGGACCGGGGCCTGGGCCCGCGGCCGCTCGAGAAGGCGGCGATCGTCGCGTACCGCGGGGGCATGTGGCTGATGGGCCGCCTGCCCGTGCCGGTCGCGCGCGCGATCGTCAGCTTCTTCCTGCAGCTGTCGTTCTTCCTCGTGCCGCGCAAGCGGAAGTACGTCAACGACAACTTCGCCCACGTCCTCGGTCGATCGCCGACGAGCCTCGAGGTCCGCCGCAAGGCCTACGCCGCGTATCGGTCGTACGCGCGCTACGTCGTCGAGCTGATGCGGCTGCCGCGGCTGTCCGACGCCGAGGCGGCGGACCTCGTCGACACGTCGACGCTGCTGCCGCTGGAGGCGTACTGGAAGTCGACCGGCAAGGGCCTGATCCTCACGACCGCGCACATCGGCAACCTCGAGGGCGTCGGGCGCGGCATCGCGCGGCACGGCTGGCCCATCGCCGCGATCGCCGACGACACCAGCTTCCCGGAGCTATTCGACCTCCTCCGGAAACAGCGCAAGGCCTGGGGCGTCGAGCTCATCCCGTGGCGCAACCTGCGGGACCTGTTCGGCGTGCTGCGCCGCAACGAGATCCTGGCCTTGATCATCGACTGGGGCTACCGGCCCGACGACGTCCCGGTGCGGCTGTTCGGTGCGTGGACCACACTGCCGGCGGGCCCGGCGACGCTGGCCGCGAAGACCGGGGCTTCGATTGTGCACATCGCGATCCGCCGGTCCGAGGACCGCAAGGGCTTCCTCGTGACCTACAGCGACCCGATCATGGTCGCATCGACGGAGCCGGCCGAGATCCGCCGCGCGACCCAGGCCATCGCCGACGCGCTGGCCGCGACCATCGCCGCCGCGCCGGAGCAGTGGTACAGCTTCAAGCCCATCTGGCCGATGACCGCCGAGGAGAAGGCCGAGCTGGCCGCTCGCGCGACCGCGGCCAACGGCGGTGCGGAAACAAGCCAGGGCGGCAGCGTGGAGGGCACCGGCGCGCTCGCGCCGGCCGGCTGATGACCGAGTCCCGCTCCGGCCGCGCGCCCGGACGGCGCCTGCGGGCGCGGCTCCTGGTCGCGGCCTCGTGGCTGGCGTGCCGCCTGCCGGAGCGCCCGCTCCTCGCCCTCGCGGACCTCGCCGGCGAGGTCGCCTGCCGTCTCGCTCCCGAGCGCCGCCGGCGTGCCCGGCGGAACCTCCTGCGGATCGCCCGCTGGCTCGCGGCCCACGACACCGGTCCCGTGGCGGCGCGCAGGGCCGCGTCGGACCCTCGCGCCCTCACGGAGCTGGTGCGCGCCGCCTTCCGAAACCAGGCCCGCTACTACGTCCAGCTCGCCCGCGCCCCCGTGGTGGACCGCGCCTATCTCGACCGCTGGCTCGTCGTGGAGAACGCCGACGAGGTCGACGCCATCCTCGCCGCTCCCGGCGGCAAGCTGTTCGTCGGGATGCACCTGGCGTGGTTCGAGCTCCCGGCGCTCGTCAGCGCCTTCCGCAGCGGCAGGCCCGCGATCGTGCCGTCCGAGACCCTCCCGGACCCGGAGCTGCAGGCCTACATGGTCTCCACGCGCAAGCGCCTCGGGCTGGAGTTGATCGGCCTCGAGGGCGCGAAGCGGCGGCTGCGCGAGGCGCTCGAGAGCGGCGAGACGGTCGGCCTGCTCGGCGACCGCGACATCACCGGCGGCGGCATCGACACCGAGCTCTTCGGCGCCCCGGCGCCGCTCGCGGTCGGGCCGGCGCTCCTCGCGCTCGAGACCGGCGTCACGCCGCATGTGTTCGGCGCGTGGCGCGACGCCGAGGGCGTGTACCACGGGCGGGCCGATGCGGTGCCCTTCCCGGCCGAGGGGACTCGCCGCGAACGGGTGACCGAGTGGCTGGATCGCGCCGCCCGCGTCTTCGAGCGGGACATCTCCGCCGCACCGGAGCAGTGGCTCGCGGTCTTCCACCCGATCTGGCCCGACC
>DASSUY010000267.1:0-5411 GCA_035706525.1 Steroidobacteraceae bacterium | reverse complement strand
GACCCTGCACCTGCTCGGCTTCGACCACCGGCGCGAGCGCGACGCCCGCCGCATGGAAGGGCGCGAGCGCGTGCTGCTCGCGCGCCTGGGCCTGCCGGACCCCTATGGCGGCTGAGCGCAAGGAGCGCCGCAAGGGCGGCTGGCTGAAGCGGCTGACGAGCGAGGGCCCGCGCGACCGTGAGGAACTGCTCGAGTCGGTCCGCGCGGCCGCGCGCGCGAACGTCATCGACGGCGACGCGATGCAGATGATCCAGGGCGTCCTGCGCGTCGGCGACCAGCACGTGCGCGACATCATGGTGCCGCGCTCGCAGATGGTCGTGCTCGAGCGCGACACCGGCCCGCAGCAGCTGCTGCCGGCCGTCATCGAATCGGGCCACTCGCGGTTCCCGGTGATCGGCGAGGACCGCGACCAGGTCGTCGGCATCCTGCTCGCCAAGGACCTGCTGCGCTACTTCGCCGAGGGCGCGACGGCCGCCTGGGACGTCCGCGACGTGCTGCGCCCGGCGGCGTTCGTCCCGGAGAGCAAGCGGCTCAACGTGCTGCTCAAGGAATTCCGCGCGAGCCGCAACCACATGGCCATCGTCGTCGACGAGTACGGCGGCGTGTCCGGGCTCGTGACGATCGAGGACGTGATCGAGGAGATCGTCGGCGAGATCGCCGACGAGTACGACACGGACGAGGACCAGACCATCCGCCGCGAGGGCGACCGCCAGTTCGCCGTGCAGGCGCATGCGCGCGTCCCGGAGTTCAACGCATACTTCGGCACGCGCTTCAGCGACGAGGAATTCGACACGATCGGCGGCCTCGTGATGCACCAGTTCGGGCGGCTGCCGCGACGGGGGGAGACGGTGACGATGGAAGGACTCGAGTTCAAGGTCATGCGCGCCGATCGCAGGCGCATCGGGGAGCTCCGGGTGACGACGCCGGAGCCGCTGCCCGCGTCCCCCGGCGAAGCCGGAGCGGCCTGAATGCCGCCCCGGGAAGGAGCGATGGCGCGGCTGCTCCGGCGCCGCGAGCTCGTCGCGCTGCTCGCCGGCGCCGTCACCGCGTTCGCCTTCGCGCCCTACGGCCTCCCGTTCCTCGGCCTGCTGGGTCCCGCGGTGCTGTTCCTCCTGTGGGACTACGCGTCGCCGCGCGACGCCGCGCGCACGGGCTTCTGGTTCGGCGCGGCGCTCTTCGGCGCGGGCACCTGGTGGATCTACGTCGCGGTGCACGATTTCGGGAACGCGCCGGCCTGGCTCGCGATCGTGCTGCTCGCCGGGCTCCTCGCGATCAAGGGTGCCTACTACGCGCTCTGCGGCTACGTCCTCGTGCGCATCGCGCCCGATCCGTCGCCCGGCCGCTCGCTGCTGCTCATCCCCGCGGGCTGGACGCTGATGGAATGGCTGCGCGGCTGGCTGTTCACGGGCTTTCCCTGGCTGCAGCTCGGCTATTCGCAGAGCGACACGCCGCTCGCCGCGCTGACGACGCTCGGCGGCATCCACCTCGTGACCTTCGCGACCGCCGCGACCGCGTGCGCGATCGTCCTCGTGCTGCACCAGCGCCGCGCCGTCGCGGCCGCCGTCACCCTCGTCGCGGTGCTGTGGGTCGGCGGCTGGGCGCTGACCGGGCGCGAGTGGACGAAGCCCGCGGGCGGGCCCCTGCCGGTCGCGCTCGTGCAGGGCGCGATCCCGCAGGACGAGAAGTGGCTGGCCGAGAACCGCGAGGCGACGCTCGAGAAATACCGCGCGCTCAACCGCGAGGCGCTCGGCGCGCGCATCGTCGTCTGGCCCGAGTCGGCGATCCCGCTGCTCGCGCGAGACGCGCGCCCCTACCTCGACGCCATCCGGGCGGAATCGCAGGCGGCCGGTTCCGACCTCCTGCTGGGCCTCCTCGACTTCGACCCGGAGACGGGCGTCGTGCGCAACGGCCTCTACGCGATGGGCGCGGAGGGCGAGGGCTGGTACTACAAGCGCCGCCTCGTGCCCTTCGGCGAATTCTTCCCGGTGCCCGCGAGCGTGCGCCGCTGGATGCGCCTGCAGAACCTGCCGTACTACGACATGACGCCCGGCGCCGAGGAGCAGCCGCCCCTGGCGGCGGGCGGCGAGAAGCTCGCGGCGACGATCTGCTACGAGGACGCCTACGGCGCGGAGCAGCTCGCCGTGCTGCCGCGCTCGACGCTCCTCGTCAACGCGACCAACAACGCCTGGTTCGGGGACTCGTCGGCGCCGCACCAGCAGCTGCAGATGGCGCGCTTTCGCGCCCTCGAGGCCGGCCGCTGGCTCATGCGGGCGACCAGCAACGGCATCACGGCGGTGATCGCGCCGGACGGCGAGGTCACGGCGCGCCTGCCGCAGTTCCAGCCCGGCGTCCTCCGCGCCGAGGTCACCCCTCGCACCGGCCTCACGCCCTACGCCCGCACCGGCAACTGGCCCATCCTCTCCTTCTCCTTCCTGATGCTCCTCGCATTCACCGCGCTCCGCCTCCGGAGCAGGCGCGACGCCTGAAGGCACGGTTTCGGAGGCCCTCCTCAGGATCGCGCGCGCCCTGGATGGCGCGCCCGAAGCCTCCAGGGACGGATTCACGGCGGTCCTGAGGAGGGCCTCCGAAACCGTGCCCTCAGGTATCCTTGGCAGTTCCTATGAAAGAGCGTTACGAACCGGGAGAAATCGAGCCGCAGGTCCAGGCCGAATGGGAAGCCGCCGGCTCGTTCGTCGCCCGCGAGGACGCCTCGAGGCCCAAGTACTACTGCCTCTGCATGTTCCCGTACCCGAGCGGGAAGCTGCACATGGGGCACGTCCGGAACTACACGATCGGCGACGCGCTCGCGCGCTTCATGCGCATGCAGGGCTGCAACGTGCTGCAGCCGATGGGCTGGGACGCCTTCGGCCTGCCGGCCGAGAATGCCGCGATCGAGAACGGCGTCGCGCCCGCGAAATGGACGCGCGACAACATCGCGCACATGAAGGCGCAGCTCAAGTCGCTCGGCTTCGGCATCGACTGGTCGCGCGAGCTCGCGACCTGCGACGCCGACTACTACAAGTGGAACCAGTGGCTGTTCCTGCGGATGCTCGAGCGCGGCATCGCGTACCAGGCGACCGGCACCGTGAACTGGGATCCCGTCGACCAGACGGTGCTCGCCAACGAGCAGGTCATCGACGGCCGCGGCTGGCGGACGGGCGCGACGGTCGAGAAGCGCGAGATCCCGATGTACTACCTCCGCATCACCGACTACGCGGAGGAGCTGCTCGCGGCGCTCGACCGGCTGCCGGACTGGCCGGAGCGGGTCCGCACGATGCAGGCGAACTGGATCGGCCGCAGCGAGGGCGTGAACCTCTCCTTCCCCTACGAGATCGCGGGCACGAAAGGCACGCTCCCCGTCTTCACGACGCGCGCGGACACGGTCATGGGCGTGACCTACGTCGCGGTCGCCGCCGAGCACCCGCTCGCCGCGATCGCCGCCGCGCGCGACGGGTCGGTGCGCGCCTTCGTGGACGAGTGCCGCCGCGGCAGCGTGATGGAGGCCGACCTCGCGACGATGGAAAAGAAGGGCGTCGCGACGGGGCTCGTGGTTCGCCACCCGCTGACCGGCGAAGAGGTGCCCGTCTGGGTCGGCAACTACGTGCTGATGGGATACGGCGAGGGCGCCGTGATGGGCGTGCCGGGCGACGACGAGCGCGACTTCGCGTTCGCGCGCAAGTACGGGCTCCCGATCAGGCAGGTCATCGACGTGGAGGGCAGGCCGTACTCCACGGTGGCCTGGCAGGACTGGTACGCGGAGCACGGCCGCTGCGTGAATTCCGGCCCCTACGACGGCCTGGGCTACGAGGCCGCCATCGACGCGATCGCGAAGGACCTCGAGGCGAGGGGCCTCGGCCGCAAGCAGGTCGTCTGGCGGCTGCGCGACTGGGGCATCTCGCGCCAGCGCTACTGGGGCTGCCCGATCCCGCTGATCCACTGCCCGGCCTGCGGCACCGTGCCGGTGCCCGACGACCAGCTGCCCGTGAGGCTCCCGGAGGAGCTCGTGCCGGACGGCTCGGGCAACCCGCTCGCGAAGTCGAAGGCATTCCTCGACGTCGCCTGCCCGAAGTGCGGCGCCGCGGCGCGGCGCGAGACGGACACGATGGACACTTTCGTGGACTCGTCCTGGTACTTCTTCCGCTTCGCCTCGCCGAAGAACGACGGCGCGATGGTGGACGAGCGGGCCGCGTACTGGATGCCGGTGGACCAGTACATCGGCGGCATCGAGCACGCGATCCTGCACCTGCTGTATGCGCGATTCTGGACGCGCGTGATGCGCGACTGCGGGCTGACCTCGATCGACGAGCCGTTCCAGCGGCTGCTGACGCAGGGCATGGTGCTGAACGAGATCTGGTTCCGGAAGCCGTCGTCCGGCCGCATCGTCTACCACCATCCGTCCGAGGTGGAGGCCCGCGGGGAGGGCGCGGCGCGCACCGGCGTCCTGAAGTCCGACGGGCAGCCCGTCGAGTACGGCGGGATCGGCACCATGTCGAAGTCGCGCCGGAACGGCGTCGACCCGCAGGCGCTGATCGAGCGCTACGGCGCCGACACCGCGCGCTTCTTCGTGCTCTCGGACGTGCCGCCCGACCAGACCTGCCTGTGGTCCGACGAGGGCGTCGAGGGCGCCTTCCGCTTCATGAAGCAGCTCTGGAAGCTCGTCCACGGGCACGTCGCCGGCGGCGCCGCGGCGCGCCCCGACGCCGCGACGCTCGACCGCGCGCAGCGCGACCTGAGGCGACAGGTGCACCAGGCGCTCGCGAAAGTCGGCGACGACATCGGCCGCCGGCGCATGTTCAATACCGCGATCGCCGCCGTGCGCGAGCTCTACCGCGCGCTCTCCGCGTTCCAGGACCGCTCACCCCAGGGGCGGGCCGTGATGCAGGAGGCGCTCGAGCTCGTCGTGCTGATGCTCTCGCCGATCGTGCCGCACGCCGCGCAGGCGATGTGGCGCGCGCTCGGCCACGCCTCGCTCGCGGTGGACGAGCGCTGGCCTCAGGCGGACCCGGCCGCGCTCGTGCAGGACACGATCGAGATCGTCGTGCAGGTGAACGGCAAGCTGCGCGCGCGCGTCGCGGTCGCCGCCGGCGCGGACGAGGCGGTCGCGCGCGAGGCGGCGCTCGCGGACCCCGGCGTCGCGAAGTTCGTCGCGGGCCAGCCGGTGCGCAAGCTCATCTACGTCCCCGGCAAGCTCGTGAACGTGGTCGTCTGATGCGGCGACTGCTGATCGCGGCGCTCCTGCTCGCGACCGCCTCGGCCTGCGGCTTCCGGCTGCGCGGCCAGCAGCCGCTGCCCGCGGTGATGGCGCGGCCCTTCGTCGACGCCAGGGACCACTACACGCCGCTGTACGCCGCGCTCGATGCGCGGCTGCGCGCGGCGGGCGCGCGGCCCGTGGCTTCCGCCACGGGCGCGAG
>DASSUY010000266.1:0-7045 GCA_035706525.1 Steroidobacteraceae bacterium | reverse complement strand
GGACGCATATGGCATGCAGGGCGGCGTCTGCGCCGAGATCCACCGAGCAATGCAGAAAACCGCGCGGCTCCTTGCTTCCCACGGACGCGTCGACGTTTCTCCAGTCGAGGATCGGCAGCTTCGAAAGCAGCGCGTTGCCGTGGTGGCCGCCAGCCGCGACGGCATTGCGGCCATAGGCGTGGTCCTGCCAGACGGAGTCCGCGAGAACTTCGTACTGGCTCGCTTCCTCTACGGAACCGCTGGCGACGCCGATTTCCTGCAGGAACACGAGGTCTGCATCCGCCTCGCGCAGGGCGTCCCGTAACCGAGGCAGCAGGCTACGCCGGGGGTAGGCGCGGAGTCCCTGATGCGCATTGAGCGTCAGGATGCGGAGCGGCACCGCAATGTCAGAGCCTGCCGACAAGGGATCGCTCCGACTCCGTCGGACGTATGGACTGATAATGCGCAGCAGCCATGGTTGCCACTATCGTACTCGGCGTCATCGCGTTCCTGGTCCTGGCGATCTGGTCGATCAAGCGCCACCGCGACCCCATCCTGCGCGTCGAGACCGACGGCACGGTTGCCGAGCAGCTGCCATCGCTCGCGGGACTCACGTTCGGCAGCGCCACGCCGGGGAATGCCGTGGAGGTGTTCGAGAATGGCGCGTTCTTCGACGCGCTGCTGGCGGAAATCGCCGGGGCGCGGCGGTCAGTGCACTTCGAGACCTTCCTGTGGAAGGAAGGTGCGCTCGGAAACCGCCTTGCCGGCGCGCTCGCCGAGCGGACCGAAGCGGGGGTGGCCGTGCGGGTCCTGCTCGACGCGAATGGTTCGCGCGGAATCGGAAAGGCAGCGAAGAAGCGGCTCACCGGGGCCGGCTGCAAGCTCGCGTGGTTCCACCCCTGGCGCATCTGGAACATCGGCGTGTTCAGCGAGCGGGACCACCGCAAGATCGCCATCATCGACGGTCGCGTCGCCTTCGTCGGCGGCCACTGCATCGTGGACAACTGGCTGGGCAATGCGCAGGACGGGGATCACTATGCGGACGTCAGCGTCCGGCTGAGCGGCCCGGCGGTGCACGCGATACAGAGCGCGTTCAGCGAGAACTGGGTCGGGACGACCGGCGAGCTTTTCATGGGCGACGACGTCTTCCCGCCGCTGGATGCGCGGGGAGACGTCACCATCCATGCCGCCTTCTCCAAGCCGGAAGGTTCAGCCCCCGCCGTGAAGATCCTGCATCACGCCGCGATCTGTTGCGCCCGGAAGCGCGTCTGGATCCAGAATCCCTACTTCATCCCGGAGCCTGCCGCCATCGACGCGATGGGCAAGGCGGTGTCCCGCGGCGTCGACGTGCGGGTCTTGATGCCGGCGACGAGCGGCTCGGACAACCCGGCCGTGCAACATGCCGGCCATCGCAACTTCGAAAAGATGCTGCGCTGCGGCGTCCGCCTGTTCGAGTACCCGAAGACGCTTCTCCACCAGAAGCTGATGACCGTGGACGGCGCCTGGTGCGCCGTCGGCTCTTCCAATTTCGACGACCGGTCTTTCGAGACGAACGACGAAATCACGCTCGGGATCGCCGACGAGGGCCTGGCGGCGCGGTTCGACGCGATCTTCGAGAAGTACGCGGCCGAGGCGACGGAGGTGCGGCTCGACGCGTGGAAGCGGCGCGCCTGGTCGCATCGCGCCCTGGACCAGGCGATGTACCTCTTCAACGAGCTGCTTTGACTGCGATCGGCGCTCAGTCCGCCGCGCCGCCCTTGAGCTCCTTGACCGCCTCGAGCGACTTCGTGACATGGTCGGCCGGCGAGATCTGGTCGTCCGCCGACGAGAAGACGGCGACGATCTTCGAGTCGGGCGCGATCACGAACGTCGTCCGCTCGGTGAACGCGTGGTCGATCTCCTCGCCGCGGGTGTCCTTGGCGCCGGGCTTCCTGTCCATGACCTTGAGGTCATAGGATTTCGCGATCGCGCCGTCAGGGTCCGAGGCCACGGCGAACTTGCCCGCGCAGTATTCCGGGTCGGCCGAGAAATCGTTGAGCCGCGCGATGCTGTCGTGCGAGACGCCGACGATGGAGGCGCCGGCTTCCTCGAACTTCTCCTGGTTCACGGCGAAGGTGTGCGCCTCGATGTTGCACCCGCCCGTGTAGGCCGACGGATAGAAATAGACGACGACCGGGCCCTTCTTCAGGGCCTCGGAGAGGGAAAAGCTGGAATCCTTCCCGGCGACCGACGCAGGGGCAGTGAAATCCGGGGCGCTCGCGCCCGCCTTCAGGGCTGCCAAAGCGGGCGGGGCAAGCACGCTCGACAGGATCAGTCCAAGAAAGATGTTTCTCACGGAACCCTCCTGGTCACTTTCGCAGTTGCCGGGGTCGAACTGTACCGCGGCCACCCGGTGTCGGCATCATCGTATCGTCGGAAACGCGGGACATCCCGGTCATGGGCGGGGCATCAGCCTGCGCCCTTGACCGCAGCCTCGATCCGGGCGACGTCGATCTTCGTCATCGTCAGCATCGCCTCGAACGCGCGCTTCGCCACGTCGCCGCCGCGCGCCATGGCGTCGGTCAGCACGCGGGGCGTGATCTGCCACGACAGGCCCCACTTGTCCTTGCACCAGCCGCAGGCGCTTTCCTGGCCGCCGTTGCCGACGATCGCGTTCCAGTAGCGGTCGGTCTCGGCCTGGTCGTCCGTCGCTATCTGGAATGAGAAGGCCTCGCTGTGCCTGAACGCCGGCCCGCCGTTCAAGCCGATGCACGGGATGCCGCAGACGACAAAATCGACCGTCAGCACGTCGCCCGCCTTGCCGCCGGGGTAGTCGCCGGGGGCGCGGAACAGCCTGCCCACGCGGCTGTCCGGGAAGGTCTTTGCGTAGAAGCGGGCCGCCTCTTCCGCATCCTTGTCGAACCAGAGGCAGATCGTGTTCTTGGGTCCCATGTGATCGCTGCTCCTCGAATGGAATCGCCCATCCTGGACGCGCGAGCCGGATGTAGAATCGGCTCGACGGCGCTTCCTCGGTAAGGCCTCGCTGACACCGCTCATCGTCGGGAAGGGGATTGCGATGGTCAAGCTGAACGTCAACGGCAGGGCGCACGAGGTCGACCTGCCCGGAGACACGCCGCTGCTCTGGGCGCTGCGCGACGCAATCGGGCTCACCGGCACGAAATTCGGCTGCGGCATGGCGCTCTGCGGCGCCTGCACGGTGCACGTCGACGGCCAGCCGGTGCGCGCGTGCATGACGCCCGTCTCGTCGCTCGAGGGAAAGAAGGTCGTCACGATCGAGGCGATCGGCGAGGACGCGGTCGGGAAGGCCGTGCAGGCAGCCTGGGTCGAGCTGGGCGTCCCGCAATGTGGCTACTGCCAGGCGGGGCAGGTCATGTCCGCCACGGCGCTGCTGCGACAGAAGCCGAATCCGACCGACGCCGACATCGATGCCGCGATGGCCGGCAACCTCTGCCGCTGCGGCACGTACACGCGCATCCGTGCGGCCATCAAGCGCGCAGCCGGCGGGTCGGAGGCGGCGCCATGAACCGGCCGCTCGAAATCGCGAACGTCAGCCGGCGGACCTTCCTCCAGGGCGCCACCGCGCTCGGCGGCCTCGTGCTCGCGCTCGGCTATACGGCAGCGCTCCGCGCCGAGGATCCGCCCAGGTACGGCGCCGACGGCATGCCGCACGGCTGGGTCGACGACCCGCTCGTGTTCGTCGCGATCGGCGAAGACGGGATCGTCACCATCACCTGCCACCGGTCCGAGATGGGCCAGGGCGTGCGCACGAGCCTGCCCATGGTCATCGCCGACGAGCTCGAGGCCGACTGGGCGCGGGTTCGCGTCGTCCAGGCGCCCGGCGACGAGCCGCGCTACGGCAACCAGGACACCGACGGATCGCGAAGCACGCGGCATTTCTTCACGCCGATGCGCCGCTGCGGCGCGGCCGCGCGCCAGATGCTCGAAGCCGCCGCCGCCGCGCGATGGGGCGTGCCCGCGGGCGAGGTCGAGGCGAAGAACCACGAGGTCGTGCACGGCCCGACCGGGCGGCGCCTCGGCTACGGGGAGCTCGCGAACTCGGCGGCGGCCGTGCCGCTCCCCGCGCGCGACGCGCTCCGGCTCAAGGATCCTTCGCGGTTCCGCTACATCGGCAAGGGGGACCTGAAGCCCGTCGATGCCGTCGACATCGTGGCGGGCAAGGCCCGGTACGCGATCGACGTGCGCCTGCCCGGCATGCTGTATGCCGTCGTCGCGCGGCCGCAGGTCCTCGGCGGCAAGGTCGTGAGTTTCGACGCCACTCTGGCGCTCGAGCAGCCGGGCGTCGTGCGCGTCGTGCCGATCGACGCGACGCCGGGCGCGCCGAACTTCCACCCGCTGGGCGGCGTGGCGGTCATCGGGAACGACACCTGGGCGGCGATCCAGGGCCGCCGCGCGCTCAAGATCACCTGGGACGACGGGCCAAATGCCGGTTACGACTCCGCGGCCTATCGGGCGGCCCTGGAGGAATCCGCGCGCAAGCCCGGCCGGGTCGTCCGCGACGACGGCGATTTCGCCGCGGCGTCGGCTGCCGCCGCAAGGCGCATCACGGCCGAGTACTACCTGCCGCACCTCGCGCACGCCTCGATGGAGCCGCCCGCGGCCTGCGCGCGCATCCAGGACGGCAAGTGCGAGGTCTGGGGCGGATTCCAGTCTCCCCAGAGCACACGGGACATGGTCGCGGAGCGGCTCGGCATGAAGGCCGAAGACGTCGCGGTGCACGTGACGCTGCTCGGCGGAGGCTTCGGCCGCAAGTCGAAGTGCGACTTCGGCATCGAGGCCGCCCTCCTGTCGAAGGCCATGGACGGAAAGCCCGTGATGGTCACCTGGACGCGCGAGGACGACCTCCGGCACGACTACTACCACACCGTGTCCGTCGAGCACCTCGAGGCGGGCGTGGACGCTCGCGGGCTTCCGGTGGCCTGGCTGCATCGCACGGTCGCGCCGACGATCATGTCGACGTTCGACGCGGCCGCGCGGCAGCAGGCGGACTGGGAGCTCGCCATGGGCGTCATCAACGTGCCGTTCGCGATTCGCGCGGTCCGCATCGAGAACCCGGAGGCGACCGCGCACACGCGGATCGGCTGGTTCCGCTCGGTGGCGAACATTCCCCACGCCTTCGCGGTGCAGTCGTTCCTGGACGAGCTCGCCGCCGCCGCCGGCCGCGACCCGAAGGACTTCCTGCTCGACGTCATCGGTCCCGCACGCGTCGTGACGCCGCAGTCGTTGGGCGACACCTCCAACTACGGCGAGTCCCCGGAGCTCTATCCCGTGGACACCGGCCGCCTGCGCGGGGTCGTCGAGCTTGCCGCGCGGGAAGCGGGCTGGGGCCGCGGCCTGCCGAAGGGCAGCGGGCTCGGCATCGCGGCCCACTACAGCTTCGTGAGCTACGTGGCGGCGGTCGTGCAAGTCGCGGTCGCAGCGGACGGTGCCGTGACGATCCCGCGCGTGGATATCGCGATCGACTGCGGCGCCGCCGTCAACCCGGACCGGGTGCGCTCACAGATGGAGGGCGCCTGCGTGATGGGCGTGAGCGCGGCGATGACGGGCGCCATCACGTTCAAGGCGGGACGCGCGGAGCAGGAGAACTTCCACCAGTACGAAGTCACGCGGATGCACGAGGCGCCCCGCGAGATCCGGGTCCACATCGTGCCCGGCGACTTCGCGAAGCCGCTCGGCGGCGTCGGCGAGCCCGGCCTGCCGCCCATCCTGCCGGCGCTCTGCAACGCGATCTTCGCGGCGACCGGAAAGCGGATCCGGCAGCTGCCGGTGCGCGGCCAGCTCGCGGCCTAGTGGCGCAGCCGCAGGCGCTCCCCGGCATGCCGGGCGCGCGGCACGAGGGCCGCCCCGACGGCCAGCGCGCCCGCCGCCAGGAGAAACGCGCCCGTGGGGAAGGATCGCGCCGTCGTGCGCGCGATCTCCGTCGCATGGGGCTTCATCAACTGCATGCGGCGCCGCGTCATCTCGGCGCCCAGCGGCACGAGGCGGTCGGGCATCAGGCGCTCGGCGACCGGCAGCAGGCGAGTCTCCTCGTCGGCGACGTGGTGCATGACGACCCGCATCAGTTCCAGGAACAGGTCGTCGAACGACAGGTCCTCGGCCGTGCCGTCGTTCATCCGGCCCCGCAACTCCCCGATCAGGCGGCGCATCTCCTCGTGCTCGGGCTCGCTCTTCAGCATGGCGGGGTCGTCGGCCATGAAGGGCCGCAGCGCCGGATAGAAGATCTCTTCCTCGAGCTGCGCATGGATTTCGAGCGCGAGGCAGGCATTCGCGGCCAGCGCCTTCCTCCGGTTGCTCGATATGTCGGGCTTGTAGCGCCGCAGCAGGGCGAGGACATGCGAGTGGTCCACGCGGATCATCGCCGTGATGCCGGGCGTGATGCGTTCGAGTGCCGGGTTCATCGACGTCGCCTCCCGCCGCGAGCCCCCCACTCGCCCTTGGAGGAGTCCTCGCGCCTGCGCTCCGCCTCGCCGGGAGGCAGGCCCTGGTCCGCGTCACCCTCGGGGTTCTCGCCTCCGCTCCGGTTCACCGGCTTTTCGTCGAGCGAGTCGTCGCTCAGGGAAGACTTGTCCATTCGTGCGCTCCTCGATGACTGCCTCCCAGCCTAGGTGCGCCGCCGCGAGGGGACTGTCGTAGCGCGCCGGCTCGCTGCGTAGGATCACGCTGCCGGCCGGCCAAGCGATTGTCGAATTGCGCATCCGCCGCACGACTGTTTGTAGTGCGATGGATGCATCCAGGAGAAACTCCATGCAATTCATGATGTTGATGATCCCCGGCGTTTACCGCGGGAACCGGAAGCTCGACGGCTTCGTGCCGGACGCGGAGGGCGTCGCGAAGATGACCCGCTTCAACGAAGAAATGGGCAAGTCGCTCAAGATCCTCTCCTTGAACGGCCTGCACCCGCTCAGCGCGGGCGCGCGCGTCGCGTTCGGCAAGGGGAAGCCGACGGTCACGGACGGCCCCTTCGTGGAGACGAAGGAAGTCCTGGGCGGCTACTGGCTGCTGGAGGCGGGATCGAAGGAGGAAGTCCTGAAGTGGGCCGAGCGCTGCC
>DASSUY010000265.1:0-4306 GCA_035706525.1 Steroidobacteraceae bacterium | reverse complement strand
CGTCGCCGGGCGCGCCGCCCCCGCCCTCCTCGAGCTCGGCACGGGCAGCGGCGCGGTCGCGATCGCGATCGCGCGTGAGCGGCCGGACGCCGCCGTCACGGCGACCGACGTTTCCGCCGCCGCGCTCGTCGTCGCCGCCCGGAACGCGGCGCGCCTCGGGGCGACGTTGCTGCGCTTCCTCGCGGGCGACTGGTATGCGCCGCTCGGGGACGCGCGCTTCGACGCGATCGCGTCGAACCCGCCTTACGTCGCGGACGGCGACCCGGCGCTGGCGGCGCTCGTGCACGAGCCGCGGGGCGCGCTGGCCGCGGGCCCGGACGGGCTGGCGGCGCTCGCGGTCATCGTCTCCGGCGCGGCGGCGCGGCTGAAGCCCGGCGGCCGGCTCCTGCTCGAGCACGGGGCGGCGCAGGGCGCGGCGGTCCGGGCCCTGCTCGCTGATGCCGGCTTCACGGACGTCGGGACCTTCCGCGACCTCGCCGGCCACGAGCGCGTGACCGAGGGCGTCCGGGGCCGATAGCCGCTACAATCGCGCATGGCCGACGAAAACCCGATCATCCGCTTCGAGACCTCCCACGGCGACTTCACGGTCGAGCTGGACGTGGAGACGGCGCCCATCTCCTCGGAGAACTTCCTGCGCTACGTCGACGAGAAGTTCTACGACGGCACGATCTTCCACCGCGTGATCCCCGGCTTCATGATCCAGGGCGGCGGGTTCGACGCCGACATGGGGCACAAGGACGGGCACGCCCCGATCCGGAACGAGGCGCAGAACGGCCTCAAGAACCTCCGCGGGACGCTCGCGATGGCGCGCACCAACGACCTGCACAGCGCGACCTCGCAGTTCTTCATCAACCTCGTCGACAACGACTTCCTGGACAACCGGCCCGGCAACTTCGGCTACGCGGTCTTCGGCCGCGTGGTCGGCGGCATCGACGTGATCGACCGGATCGCGAAGGTGAAGACGGGCCGCCGCCGCGGCCACGACGACGTGCCGGCCGAGACGGTGCTGGTCAACACGGCCCGGCGCACCGGCGCCGCCTGATCCCCGCCCGACCGATGAAGCGCTCCCTGCCGGCGCGGATCGCGCGGTGGGTCGCGGGCCTCGTGGTCTGGTCGGCGGCCGTGAGCGTCGCCCTCGTCCTCGCCTTCCGCTGGCTGCCGGTGCCGGTCACCGCGTTCATGCTCGAGGAGCGCATCGCCCTCATCGGCGCGAAGCCGGCGCTCGAGCAGCGGCACGACTGGGTGCCCTGGCCGCAGATCTCGCGGAACGCCGCGCTCGCCGTCGTCGCCGCCGAGGACCAGAAGTTCTTCGTGCACCGCGGCTTCGACTTCGACCAGATCGGCAAGGCGGTCTCCGACGCGCAGCGCGGCAGGCGGCTGCGCGGCGCGAGCACGATCACGCAGCAGGTCGCGAAAAACCTGTTCCTCTGGGGCGGGCAGAACTGGTTCCGCAAGGCGATCGAGGCCTGGTTCACGGTGTGGATCGAGCTCCTCTGGCCGAAAGAGCGCATCCTCGAGGTCTACCTCAACAGCGCGCAGTTCGGGCGCGGGGTCTGGGGCGTCGAGGCCGCGAGCCGGACGTACTTCGGGAAGGGCGCCGCCCTGCTGTCGCGCGCGGAAGCGGCCGCGCTCGCGGCCGTGCTGCCGAGCCCGAACTACTACCGCGTCGTGAATCCCGGACCCTACGTGCGGCGCCGCCAGGCCTGGATCCTGGGGCAGATGAGGCAGCTCGAGGGAACGCCCGGCTTCCGCCGGGGAGACCCTTAGGCCTTGCGCAGGGCCTCGGCCAGCTGCGCGCGCATCGGGAGGTTCCGGATCCGGACGCCGGTCGCCGCGAAGATCGCATTCGCGAGCGCGGGCGCCGCCGTCGGGATGCCCATCTCGCCGCAGCCCGCCGGCTCCTCGGCGGAATCGACGATGTGCACCTCGACGTCCCGCGGCATCTGCCGCATCGGCGCGAGCGGGTAGCCGTCGAAGTTCGACTGCTCGACGCGGCCGTCCCGGATCGAGATCTCGAGGTTCATCGCGGTCGAGAGCCCGTCGATCGTGCCGCCCTGCATCTGCGCCTGGATGCCGAGCGGGTTGATGGGCCGGCCGACGTCGATCGCGCAGACGACGCGCTCGAACGCGACCTCGCCCGCGGGGGAGACCGAGACCTCGATCGCGTGCGCGGCGTAGCCGCCGAAGGTGAAGTGCGCGGCCAGTCCGATGCCGCGGCCGCGCGGGAGCTTCCGGCCCCAGCCGATCTCGCGGGCGACGCGCTCGAGCACCGTGCGCAACCGCGCCGTGCTGAACTTCGGCCCGCCGTGCTGGCCGTAGTCGAGCACGCGGTCGGGACCCAGCATCGCGAGCCGGAGCGCGAGCGGGTCCTGGCCGGAGGCATGCGCGACCTCGTCCACGAAGCTCTCGACGACGAAGGCGTTCGCCGTGTGCGCCGGGGCGCGCCATGATCCGCGCGTGATGCCGCTCGTGACGGCATGCCACTCGAGGCGCAGGTTCGGCACGAGCTGCGCCGGGAAGTCGTCCGGGTAGAGCTCCGCCTCCCACATGTCCTCGGGCTTCACGCCGTCGCGGCGGTAGTACTTGGACGCGCTCGCGAGGCGGTGCGCCCAGCCGCGCACGCGGTGGTCCGCGTCCAGCGCCGCGATGAGCTCGTGGTGGCCGAAGGGCCGGTAGAAGTCGTGCTGCAGGTCGTCCTTGCGCGTCCACATCAGCTTGATGGGCCAGCCGGTCGCCTTCGACACGAGCGCGGCTTCGGCGACGAAGTCGTTCGTGAGCCGGCGCCCGAAGCCGCCGCCGGCGCGCGTCATCTCGACGCTGATGGCGGAGCGCGGCAGGCCCGTCACCGCGTGCACGGCGCGCGAGGCGCCGCCCGGCTGCTGCAGCGAGGCGACCACGCGGGCCTTGTCCGCCATGACGTGCACGAAGGCGCATGGCGCCTCCATCGGCGAGTGGCTCACGAACGGGATGCGGTAGCGCGCCTCGACGACGCGCGCGGCCTCCCGCCGGGTGGCGTCGAAGTCGCCGTCGTCGCGCACGACCTGGCCCCGCTTCGAGAGGAGCTCCGCGCACTGCGCATCGAGCGAGGCGCTCGATTCCGCGGCGAAGGGGCCGCGCGTCCACTCGACGACGAGGGCCTCGCGCCCCTTCAGCGCCGACCAGGTGTCGTCCGCGACCACCGCGACGCCGGTCGCGAGGTTCTTCGTGATGGGCTCGCCCGGCTTCGGGCCTTCCACGACGACGACCGCACGGACCCCGGGCACGGCGCGCGCGGCACGGTCGTCGAGCTTCGCGATCGCGCCGTCGAAGTACGGGCAGCGGAGCATGACGGCCGTGCGCACGCCCGGCTCCTGGAAGTCGATGCCGTAGCGGACGCGGCCGGTCACGATCTGCTCCGCGTCGACCACGCGCCGCGGCCGGCCGATGATGCGGTACTCGGCGGGATCCTTGAGCGCGACCGGCTCGGCCGGGAGCGCGATCTTCGCCGCGGCGGCAGCGAGCGCGCCGTAGGGCACGCGCCGCCCGTCCGGGTGGCGCACGAACCCTGATTCGGTCGTCAGCGACTCCGCGGCCGCGCCCCACTCCTGCGCCGCGGCCTGGCGCAGCAGCCAGCGCGCCTGCGCGCCGAACTGCCTGAGCTCCGCCCAGCCGTCGGGGATGCTGGTGCTGCCGCCCGCGCCCTGCGAGCCGAAGCGCCAGCGCGGCTCCGCGCCGCTGAAATCGACCATCAGCGGCATCTGCTCCACGCTCACGAGCGACCAGTCGGCGTCGAGCTCCTCGGCGAGCAGCATCGGCAGCGAGGTCTTCACGCCCTGCCCGATCTCGGCGCCCGTCGCGCCGATCACGACGCGGTTGTCGGTCTCGATCCGGATCAGGACGCCGAGCGGGTTCTCCGGCAGCGGGGCCTCGCCGGTCGCGCGCACGCAGGCGGGCGCGAGCACGAGGGCGCCCGTCGCCGACAGCGAGGCCTGGATGAAGAAGCGCCGGGTGAGCGGCTTCGCGAGCGCGCTCATCCGCGCGCCTTCAGGTCTTTCGCCGCGCGCGCAATCGCGCGCCGGATGCGGACGTAGGTTCCGCAGCGGCAGAGGTTGGTGATCGTGTCCACGTCCGCGGGCGCGGGGTCGGGCGTGCGCTCGAGCAGCGCGACGGCCGACAGGATCTGTCCGGCCTGGCAGTAGCCGCACTGCGGCACGTCTTCCTCGATCCAGGCCTTCTGCACGGCGTGCAGCCCGCCCTCGCCGAGGCCCTCGATCGTCGTGACCGAGCGGCCGGCGACCGAGGAGACCGGCATGAGGCAGGAACGGAC
>DASSUY010000264.1:0-4370 GCA_035706525.1 Steroidobacteraceae bacterium | reverse complement strand
ATCCGGGGGGCCGCGCGCCGGGACCTCGCGCCGCGCGGGCAGCGCTGGTGGCTTCCCGCCTCGCTCGCCGCGAGCTTCGTGCTCGCCGTGCTGATCGTGCGCTCGGAGATCGGATCGGGCGGACGCGTCGCGCTCATCACGACCGAGCGCGGCGGCGATGCGGCGATGGAGGGGCGCATCGTCGACCGCCAGGAAGGCGAGCAGGCGCGCGAGCCCGGCACCTCCCCCAAGGCCGCGCCGGCGAGAAAGCAGGCGGAATCGAAGGAACCGCCGGAATCGGATGCCTATGGCTACGCCGAATCGGAACTCGGCCAGGAAGACGCCGGTGTCGGCCCGCGCATTGGCGGGCCCGAGCGCGAGCTGCAGGCCGCGACGGAGCGGCCGGAGGCGCAGATCGACCTCGACGCAGAGGGGCGCGCGGAAGTCGCGCGCGAGCGCTCGGCCGCGGTCGCACGGCCCGCGGCCCCGCCCGCCGGAGCCGCCGCGGCGGCTGCGTCGAAGGAAGAGCTGCAAAACGTCGTCGTCACCGGCTCGCGCGCGGCCAAGCAGCCGCCTTCGGGCGAACCCTCGGCCTGGACGAAGCCGCATGTCGCCGCACCCGTCGACAACCTGAAGCCCGTGCCGACAGGCGCCATCGCGACGCCGCCGACGCCCGAGGCCTGGTACGCGGCGATCGAGAAGCTCCGCCACGCGGGACGGAAGGCCGAGGCGGACCGCGAGCTCGAGCGACTGGAGAAGGCCTACCCGGGCTGGCTCGAGGAATACCTCAAGCGACAGCCGCCGCCCTGACGCGGAGGCGGCGCCGGGCCCTCAGCCGGAGGCGGCGCCCTCGGCGGATTTCAGGCGCACGAAGAGCCAGAGGAAGGCGCCGATCACGGCGAACACGGAGCCGCTTGCGATCGTCGGCAGCCAGCCGAGGCGCTCGATCATGAGGCCGACGAGCGGCGCGAGCAGGCTCGGGAGGTTGCCGCCGAAGTTGAGGACGCCCGTCGCGCTCATCGTGTTCTCGCCCGTCGCGTAAGTCGTCGCCGCCCAGTACGCGGTGTCGGTGAAGAGCACGAAACCGAAGCACAACGAGAGGAAGGCGACGGCGACGTAGGGATTCGGGGCGAATGCCCCCGCGAGCATGAAGCCCGCGACCAGGAGCATGCCCGTCATCGCCGTGATGCGGCAGCCGAGCTTCGGCCCGAGGCGCAGGCACAGCCGGTCGCAGATCGCCCCGCCGACGACGGTGAGCGCGGCCCCCGTCAGGAAGGGCAGCGTGTACATCCATCCGCCCTCGAGGCTCGAGAACCCGCGCGACTCGCGCAGGTAAATGTACAGCCAGTACGAGAACATGAAGAACACGTAATTCATGCAGAAGTAGCTGGCCGCGAGCACCAGCACGTCGCGCTGGACGAGCGCCCCGCGCACCGAATGCGGCGCGGCTGCCTCGATCGTCTTGCGGCCGCGGTCGATGAAGGCGACCTCCTCGGGCGTGATCGCCGGGTGCTGCACGGGCAGGTCGCGTGCGTACCAGTACCACCAGGCGCCGACCACGATGCCGAGCGGCGCGAGCAGGTAGCAGGCGTGGCGCCATCCGAAGGCGATGATGAGCGCCGTCACGACCGGCCCGAGCGCCGCCTGCCCGATCGAGAGGCCCGCGCTCGTCACGGCGTTCGGCAGCGCCCAATGGCCGGGCGGGAACCAGGCTTCCACCGTGCCCGCGGTGACCGGGAAAATGGGCGCCTGCGTCGCGCCGAGCAGGAGGCGCACCGCGACGAGCGAGATCATCGCGCCCGTCGCCGTCGCCGCCATCAGCGAGGGCGCGAAGCCCGTGAGCCAGGTCAGGAGGCCCCAGGCGACGGTCAGGAAGCCGAGCGCGCGGCGCGTGCCGTAGCGCTGCCCGAAGAGGCCGCCCGGCACCTGCAGCAGCGTGTAACTGAGGCCGAAGGCGCCGAGGATGTAGCCGACCTCGACCTTCGTGAAGCCGAACTCGGCCGCGATGCTGTCCATCGCGACCGAGGGGACGTTCCGCAGGAAGTAGTTCACGAGGCAGACGAGGAAGAGCACCGAGAGCACGCGCCAGCGAACCGGGATCCTGCGATTCATGCCGCGCTCCTCAGGAGGCGATGCCGCGTCGCAGGCGGCGGTCGCGTTTCAGGTCGTCGAGGATGCGTCGCGCGGCGTTGTGTCCCGGCGCGCCGGTCACGCCGCCGCCGGGGTGCGTGCCCGCGCCGCAGAGGTAGAGCGCGGGCAGGGGCGAGGCGTAGCGCGCATAGCCCGGCACGGGCCGCATGAAGAAGAGCTGGTCGGGCCTGAGGTCGCCGTGGAAGATGTTGCCCTCGGTGATGCCGAAGGTCGCCTCGAGGTCGGCCGGCGTGTAGAGCCGCCGCGCGACGACCGAGCGGCCGACCGCGGGCACGAAGCGCGCGATCTGGGCGATGAGCTGCGATTCCAGCCGCTCGTGCTCGAGGCTCCAGTCGGAGCCGGAGAGCGCATACGGCAGGTACTGGATGAAGCAGGTCATCACGTGCCGGCCGGGCGTAGCGAGCGTGTCGTCGACGAGCGAAGGCACGAGGCAGTCGATCCAGAGCTCCTCGGCGATGCGCCCGCGCCGCGCCTCGCCGTAGGCGGCCTGCGCGCCGTCGAGCCAGGGCACGAGCGTGAACTGCGCGCGGCGCAGCGCATCGGAGCCCGGCTCCTCGGCCGCGAGCCGCGGCTCCTCCGAGAGCACGAGGTTGAACTTGCCGCAGGGGCCGTCCATCTTGATGCCGCGCACCGCGGCGAGGAATTCGGGATCGAGCGAGCCTTTCGGCAGGAGCCCGAGGTAGGTCCGCTTCGGGTCCGCGTTCGACACGACGATCGCGGCGTCGAGCTCGCTGCCGTCGGCGAGCGCGACGCCCGTCGCGCGGCCGCCCTCGATGCGCACCTGCGCGACGTCCGCGCCGGTTTGGATCTCGACGCCGGCGTCGCGGCAGGCCGCCGCCATCGCCTGCGTGATCGCGCCCATCCCGCCGATCACGTGGCCCACGAAGCCCTGCTTCGACTCCGCGCCGCCGCCGAGCAGGTGGAACAGGAGCCCGAACAGCGTGCCCGGGTCGTAGGGCCCGCCGTGCTTGCCGTAGAGGCTGTTCGCGAGGATCAGCGACTTGAGGTGGGGCGACACCAGCGTGCGGTCGAGGAACTCGCCGAGGCTGCCCGTCGCGAAGGCGATCAGCTCCGGGATCTCGCGGTTGCGCATGCCGCGGAACTTCAGCGCGAAGGAGAGCAGCTCGCGGAAGCCCGCGAAGCCCTCGCGCTGCATGTCGGGCGGCGCCTGCATGAAGAGCGGCTCGAGGTGGCGCGCGAGGCCCGCGAGCTTGCCCTCCATCGCGAGGAAGCGCTCGCAATCCGCGGGCGCGAACTCCCGGAGGAAGCCGCGCATGCGCACGGCGTCGCTCCACCAGGCGAGCACCGTGCCGTCCGGCGTCACGGCCTGCACCGTCGGCTCCGCGGCGACCATGCGAAGGCCGTGCCGGTCGAGCGCGAGGTCGCGGATGACCTCGGGACGCAGCATGCTCGCCATGTAGGAGGCGGTGGAGACGCGGCAGCCGGGCGCCGCCGCCGCATCGATCTCCTCCGTGACCGCGCAGCCGCCGACGACGGCGCGGCGCTCGAGCACCAGCGTCTTCAGGCCTGCGCGCGCGAGGTAGAAGGCCGCCGTGAGGCCGTTGTGCCCCGCGCCGATGACGACGGCGTCGTAGCGCGCCCGGCTCATGCGCCCACCCTGGAATGTTCGCCGCGCATCAGATCGCCGGCCCCGGGACGATCGGCGAGCCGTCGAAGAAGCGGCTGAGACGGAAGCCCGCGAGGGAAGACGAATCCGCGGCGCCGCTCACCATGTCCGCGACGAGGCGGCCGGCACCGGGGCCGATGCCGAAGCCGTGGCCGCTGAAGCCGGTCGCGACGTGGAAGCCCGGCAGGGTCTCGATGGGCGCGATGACGGGCAGGATGTCGGGCGTCGCCTCGATCATGCCGCCCCAGGTTTCCGCGAACGGGCAGGCGGCGAGCTCCGGCAGCCAGCGCTCGATGGCCGCGCGCATCTCGCGGATGATCCTCGTCTCCGGCCTCGGGTTCAGCACGCGCTCGCTCTCGAACGGCGAGCGGCGGTCGAGCGGCCAGCGCGAGGGCGTCGCGAGCGCGCGGAAGAAGTCGGCGCCGAGCGAGAAGCCGACGGAGTCCGGGCTCGCGCGCAGCGCCGGCAGGAACTTGAAGCCGTAGCGAAGGCTCGCGGGGACCAGCGGATGCCGCGAGTGGTGGCCGTGCGCGACCGTGTAGCCGCCGTCCTCGCGCCGCCGGATCGCGATCGCGGGCGACCAGGCCTGGCCGTCGAGCAGCTTCGGCGCCGG
>DASSUY010000263.1:0-3863 GCA_035706525.1 Steroidobacteraceae bacterium | reverse complement strand
CACGACGCCGCCGCCCAGCTCCCCGTCCGGATCGAGCGGGAGCAGCATCTCGGGGGCGGGGACGTTGCCCAGCCAGTGCGTGGGCATGATCGGCGAGCAGCGCGAGCGCTGCATCTCGCAATTCGGCGGGCGGGCCGGCGTGGGCGGCACGACTGCCCCGGGAACCACGACGACGCCGGGCACCTCGACCTTCGGATCGTCCCCCGGGACCAACCTGCCGGGCGGCACGACGGGCACCCGGGGCGGCGCGCTCCGCTAACGCTCGCCCTTGCCTGAATAGGAGAGCGGCACCACCGCTTCCGGCGAAAGGACGCGGAAGGTGAAGCTCTCCTGCAGGCACAGCCGCACCTTCGCCGCGGTGTGCTCGAGGTAGGCGATCGAGAAGTCCGCGCCGACGGTGAGCTCGAAGTCGCCGCCGCGAAGGCTGAGCACCGCGGCGCCGTCGACCGCCGGCGCCCAGACGATCGGGCCGTCCAGGATGCGGCGCACGTGCTCGATCACCGGGAAGCCGTCGTCGGTGGTCGTCGTGAGCCCGGTGTAGCAGCGCGGGCCGAGCGCGATCGCGTACGGGCCGTCGACCCCGGCGGTGTGCAGCTTGTGCACGGCGTTCGCCACCACGCCGGGATACTTTTCGTAGTCGGTCGTGATGCCGAGCGTCGCGTCGGCGCCGGCTTCCGCCATGCCGCGGATGCCCGCGCCGGCGTAGCCGTGGAAGATGGCGTGGTCCTCGGCGAGCGCCGCGGCGATCGCCGCCTTGCGCACCGCGTCGACGTCGGCGTCCTTCGCGCCGCGCGCGGCGGCTTCCATCTCCGCGCGGTCGACCTCGAAGGGCACGCGCACTTCGACGAGCGGCTGCAGCTTGCGCAGCCGGCCTTCGGCGCCCGGCGCCGGCGGCTGCTGGATCGGCTCGGCGCGGCCGAGCTCCACCGCGGAGCGCTGCCAGCCGTGCGGCCCGTCGAAGTCGACGAGCTTGCGCCCGGCGAGGCGCAGCTTCAGCGTGCGGCGCGCCTCGTCGTCGATAAGCGCCCAGGCTTCGGCCGAGAGCGGCGCGAGCTCGCGCAGCAGGTGGTTCATTTCGCGCCCGCCTTCAGGCTGCCGATGCCGAGCGAGCCGTCCGGGGCAGCGGGCGTCGCCTCTTCGCTTTCGAGCTGTTCCTCCCTTTCCAGCAGGTTGCCCTCGCTGAAGAGGTAGCCCTTCAGGTGCGCGTCGAGCTGCGGATCGTGCCGGCGCAGCCACTCGAGCACCATCGCCGCGTGCTCCTTCTCCTCGTCGCGGTTGTGCGCGAGGATCCGGCGCAATTCGTCGTCGCCGGCCGCGTCGATGCGCTGGTCGTACCAGTCGACCGCCTCGAGCTCCTCCATCAGCGAGGCGATGGCGCGGTGGCGGTCACGCGTGGCGGGCTTGAGGATCTCGGCGTCTTCGTGGAACGTGGTGCTGTTGTCCGCCATGCGCCCGCACTAGCAAAAAGCGTACGCGGAACGGCGATTGCTCGATCCCCGCATGCAAGCCAGGTCCTACTACGGCGCGGCGGCGGCGCTCACCGCCGCGGCCGGCTTCGTGCACCTGCGCGCGTGGCAGGCGGAGCGCGCGAGCCCGCCGCGCGGGCGCATCGTGGGCGTCGACGGCGCGCAAATCCATTTCACCGAGCGCGGCGACGGACCGCCGCTCGTGGTGCTGCACGGGCTCGGGAGCATGGGCGAGGAAGTCGCGCTGAGCCCGTTCCTCCCGCTCGCCGCCTCGCGCTACCGCGTCATCGTCGTCGACCGTCCCGGCTACGGCCACAGCACCCGGCCTCCGGGCGCATGGTGGGGCCCGCAGCGGCAGGCCGCGCTGCTGCGCGAGTTCCTCAAGGTCGCGGGAATCGAGAAGCCGGTCCTCCTCGGGCATTCCTTCGGCGCGCTGGTGGCGCTCGCCTACGGGCTCGCGTACGGCTCGAGCCTGCGCGGCCTCGTGCTTGCCTCCGGCTACTACTTCCCGACTGCGCGGATCGACACGCCGGTCATGGCGGCGCCCGCCATTCCCGTGCTCGGCGCGCTGATGCGGCATACCGTGTCGCCGCTCGTGGGGCGGATGATGTGGCCGGCGCTGTTGCGGCTGCTTTTCCGTCCGGCGCCGGTGCCGGCGTACTTCGACCGCTTCCCGCTCTGGATGAACCTGCGGCCCTCGCAGCTCCGCGCCGCCGCCGAGGAGTCCGCCATGCTGGTTCCGGCGACCCTGGCGCTGCGCAAGCGCTACGGCGGCCTGGAGATCGCGCCGGTGATCGTCGCGGGCATGCGCGACCGCTACGTCGATCCGGCGAGCCACTCGGCGCGCCTCGCGCGCGCCGTGCCGCGCGCCGAGCTCATGCTCGCGCCCCGCGCCGGCCACATGGTCCACCACACCGATCCGCGGCGCGTGCTGCAGGCCGTGCAGGCCGCGGACAACCGTTCTTAAGGAGATTCCTCATGGCAGGCAAGAGCACCCTCGACCCGGACAATTTTCCGACCCGCAGGCAGCGCAAGAACCTGAAGGGCCACGACACGCGCTCGCTCGGACCGAGCGACAGCTCCGACAGCGGCTCGGACCTCGCCGCGCCGGGCACCGACCGCAGGGTCGGCGACCTGAACATGGACGACAACAGCGACCGCCACGGCACCGGCGAGCACCTCACCGCGGGCAACGAGCCGCGCATCCGAGTCAACGTGGATCGCGATGCCGACCGGGTGGTTGATGCGGTACAGGCCGGGCTGGGCCGCGGCCTGGATCAGGCGGAGGAGGGCCGGCTCGGCAAGACCGACGAAGAGATCGCGAAAGAAGAGCGGCTGCGGAAGAAGTAAGCGAATTCCTCTCCATCGAAGAGGATCTCTATCTCCTCTTCCGGCGGGTGGGAGGGCAGTCGGCGGACTTGTCGACGCCGCGGCAATCGGTGTCCTGCAGGCCGCGGTCGAGGTCCTTCTTCGCCTGCTTCGTGACGCCGCGCGGGTCGCGCGTCGCGGCGAACCCGCGGATGGTCTTGCTGGTTCGTTTCTGAGGCTTCAAACGGTGGCGAGCGGGGCGCGAGGGTCGAAGTCGCGCCAGGCGCCGTCGCGCCAGTCGCCCTCGGCGCGGCCGATGTTGCGCGCGCGGTGCCGGCGCAGGATGTCGATGGCGCGCGCGTCGGTGCCGGCGCGGTCGACGTTGATCGCGACCAGGCGTCCGCCCAGCGGCTCGACCGGGTGCTCGACGCTCGCCTCGTGGTCGCGGCCGCCGCGCACGCGCGCCATGCCGCCGGCGAAGGAGCCGATGTAGGCGCCCAGGCCCGCGGCGAGGAGCACGGCGATGACGCCGTACTCGGCGGCGAAGGCCCAGCCGGCGACGAGGCCGACGAGGCCGCCGATCAGCGCGCCGACGAGCCCGCCGCGGCCGGCGTGGCGCGAGCCGGCGCTCGAGTGCGGCGCGTCGCCGCCGACGCGGGTCATGTCGTGCTGCCCGGGCGGGCCGACGTAGAACGAGTCGACGTCCTTGTCGGTGAAGCCCTCCTGCGCGAGCGCCGCGAGCGCGGCATCCGCGTCGACGGTGCGGTCGAACCTTCCTGCGACGATCCGGGACATCTCAAACCCCCTTCCTCATGTCGGCGCGGCGCACGTCGACGCTCGGCATGCGCATCAGCGCGCGGTACTTGGTGATGGTGCGCCGGGCGACCCGCAAACCCTGTTGCGCGAGCAGGCGCGCGAGCTCGGCATCCGAGAGCGGCGCGCGCGGATCCTCCGCGGCGATCAGCTCCTTCCTCTCGGCGCGCACCGCAGTGGCCGAGGCGGCGCCGCCCGACTCGGTCGCGAGGCGGCGCGAGAAGAAGTGCTTGAACTCGAACAGTCCGCGCGGCGTCGCCATGTACTTGTTGTTGG
>DASSUY010000262.1:0-3516 GCA_035706525.1 Steroidobacteraceae bacterium | reverse complement strand
CACGCGGCTAAAGGTGCCTGTCCCCTTTTGAGAAAAGGTGAGCGTCCCCTTTTATCCCTCAGTACCGCTCGTTGTCCGAGTGGTACCCGTGCCCCAGCGTGTCCACGTCCATCAGGAGCCCGTCCTCGAACCGCAGCCGGTACATGAGCTTGTTCGGCCCGAAGTTGTAGGTCCAAAGCTCCACCGAGACCTCGTACGAGCTGTGCACGAGTGCACCCCGGTGATAGCCGTAGGGCCGGAGGATCTCCCGCCGCTCGATGGCGGCCGGGTCGCCGCAGAGCGCGACGACCTTGTCCATGGGGTCCCCGTCGGTGATGAGCTTGGTGCCGCAGCGCATCGAGTCGGCCGAGGCGCCGGAAGCGGCCAGGGCGGCGGCCAGGGAGGCGGCGGACAGGATCGTCTTTTTCACGGCACCAATCTGCCTTGCGGCCGATGAACGACGGCTGAAGCCGCCCGCCCCAATGTACCCCTGCCGCCCGGCGGCGACCAACCGGCCGCCAACCCCGTTTGCCCTCGGTTTGCGGGGGGCCGCAGAATGGCCGGCTCATGCCCCGGCCACGCATCGACCGCAGCTTCGAACGGCGCCTCGCCGGCCTGGTCAACGCCCGCGAGCCCGGCCTGCTCCAGGGCGGCCTGAAGGGGGTCGAGCGGGAGGCCCTTCGCGTCACCCCGGATGGCCGCATCGCCCAGACCGGGCATCCGCCCGCCCTCGGCTCGGCGCTCGCCCACCCGCACATCACGACCGACTACTCGGAAGCGCTGATCGAGCTCGTGACGCCGCCGTTCCCGAGCGCCTGGGAGCTGCAGCAGTACCTCTGCGACCTGCACCAGTTCGTCTACAGCGAGCTCGGCGACGAGCTGCTCTGGTCCACCAGCATGCCCTGCCGGATCTCGGGCGACGCCGAGATCCCGATCGCCCGCTACGGCAGCTCCAACATCGGCCGCATGAAGCACGTCTACCGCGTGGGCCTCGGCCACCGCTACGGCCGGATGATGCAGGCGATCGCCGGCGTGCACTTCAACTACTCCTTCCCCGAGGCGTTCTGGCCGGTGCTCGAGGCGGTCGAGGCGCCGAAGCTGCGCGGCCGGGCCTTCATCGACGACGCCTATTTCGCGCTGTTGCGGAACTACCGCCGCTACGGCTGGCTGATCCTGTTCCTGTTCGGCGTCTCGCCCGCGGTCTCGCGCTCCTTCTTCGTCGGCCGCGACCCGCCCGCGGGGCTCCAGGCGCTGGGCAAGGACACGCTGGTCGCGCCGCATGCGACTTCGCTGCGCATGAGCGACCTCGGCTACCGCAACAAGAACCAGGCGGGCGTGTACGTGTCGGTCAACTCGCTCGGGGAGTACGTGCGCGACCTCTCGCGCATCATCTCGACGCCGAACCCCGAGTACGAGGCGGCGGGCGTCGTCGTGAACGGCGAGTGGCGGCAGCTGAACGCCAACCTCCTGCAGATCGAGAACGAGTACTACAGCTTCATACGCCCGAAGCGCGTCGCGCGCTCCGGCGAGCGGCCGACGCGCGCGCTCGAGCGCGGCGGCGTGCAGTACGTCGAGATGCGCTCGCTCGACATCGGGGCCTACGACCCGGTCGGCGTGAACCAGCGCAAGCTCCTCTTCCTCGAGGCGTTCGCCGCGCTCTGCCTCCTGCGCGAGAGCCCGCCGCTCTCGCGCGAGCTGTCGGAGAAGTACGAGGCGAACCACGTCGTCGTCGCGAGCCGCGGCCGCGAGCCGGGCCTCGCGCTCTGGACGGAGCAGGGGCCGCTCGCGCTCACCGACTGGGCCGGCGAGGTCCTCGACCAGATGCAGGGGCTCTGCGAATTCCTGGACGCGGGCGACGCGTCGAAGCCGTACTCGGCGGCGCTCGCGTTCCAGCGCGCGAAGCTCGCGGACTACGCCGAGCTGCCCTCGGCCCGCCTGCTGGAGGAGATGCGCCGGCAGGGGCGCTCGTTCTTCGAGGTGGCGCTGTGGATGTCCGAGATGCACCGCGACTACTTCCGCGAGCTCTACCCGCCGAACCCGGGCCGCCTCGCGGAGCTGCAGGCGGAGGCGGCGGAGTCGCACGAGGAGCAGCGCGCGATCGAGGCGCGCGACACGATGCCCTTCGCGGAGTTCGTCGCGCGCTACGCGGACGGCACCCTCGCGCCCTGACCGCCCGGCCGGGCGGCCTCAGTAGATCGCGACTTCCTTGCGGCCCGCGGAGTCGCGCGCGGCGCGGAACATGCCCTCGGTGTTGAACTCCATCGAGATCGCGCCGCTGCGGTCGACGACGATCACGCCGCCGTCGCCGCCGATCTTCGCGAGCGTCCCGTGCACGACGTCGTGCGCGGCCTTCGCCGCGTCGACGCCCGCGAGCCGGACGCGCGCGCAGATCTCGTGGGCGACCACGGTGCGGATGAAGTACTCGCCGCTGCCGGTCGCGGAGACCGCGCAGCTCGCGTTGTCGGCATAGGTGCCGGCGCCGATGATCGGCGAGTCGCCGACGCGGCCCCAGCGCTTGTTCGTCGTGCCGCCGGTCGAGGTCGCGGCCGCGAGGTTCCCGTCGCGGTCGCGCGCGACCGCGCCCACCGTGCTGAAGAAGCCGATGTCCTCCTTCGCGACCGAGGCCGTCTTCTCCGCCTCCCGCGCTTCCTCGAGCTGCTGCCAGCGGCGCTCGGTGTAGAAGTAGCTGCCGGGCACGAGCTCGATGCCCTGGTCCAGCGCGAACTCCTCGGCGCCTTCGCCCGCGAGCATCACGTGCGGCGAACGCTCCATCACGAGCCGCGCGAGCTCGATCGGGTTCTTGACGTGCCGGACGCCGGCGACCGCGCCGGCCATGGCCGTCTTGCCGTCCATGATCGAGGCGTCGAGCTCGTTGACGCCCTCGTGGTTGAAGACGGCGCCCTTGCCGGCGTTGAAGAGCGGGGAGTCCTCGAGGATCTTCACGGCCGCGACGACGGCGTCGAGGCTGGTGCCACCCTTCTCGAGGACCGCGTAGCCCGCGTCCCGGGCGCGTTCGAGGTCGGCGCGGTAGGCGCGCTCCGCTTCCGGGGTCATCGAGGCGCGGCTGATCACGCCGGCGCCGCCGTGGATGGCGATCGCGATCATCGGTTCGTCTCCGTCGTCGCCCGCGGCGGGGATCGTCGCGAGGCAGGCGAGCAGGGCAAGGGCGGGGAGCCAGGGACAGGTCCGCATCGTGGCGCCATTATCGGGCAACCGGCCGGGCCGGGCGAGCAGGGATCCCCTTCGCCGGGTTATCGTGCGCGCAGCGCCGGCATGCCGGCGACGCTGCCGACCGCCATGAGCCGTAGGACCGCACTGCTGTCATTGCCCGCCTTGCTGTTCGTCGCCTGCGCGCCGGAGCCGCCGCAGGCGCTCGGGACGCTGGAGTTCGACCGCATCACCGTGCCCGCGCCGGTCGCGGAACGGATCGTCGCCATCCATGTGCGCGAGGGCGAGCAGGTGAAGGCGGGCACGAGCTTGCTGACCCTCGACCGCACGCGCGTCGAGGCCGAGACGCAGGCGACCGCGGCGGAGGCG
>DASSUY010000261.1:0-2018 GCA_035706525.1 Steroidobacteraceae bacterium | reverse complement strand
CGTGCCGTACACGCGGCCGGGATACTCGCGCTCCTGGTGCATGCGGATCGTGCCGTAGAGACCGTTGTTCACGACGAGCGCGACGAAGGCCGCGCCGTACTGCACCGCGGTCGCGAGCTCCTGACCGTTCATCAGGAAGTCGCCGTCGCCGCAGACCGCCAGCACCGGGCGCTCGGGATGCGCGAGCTTTGCCGCCACCGCCGCGGGGAACCCGTAGCCCATGGAGCCGTTGCCCGGCCCGAGCTGGGTGCGGAAGCCCCTGTAGCGGAAGTGCCGGTGCAGCCAGCCGGCGAAGTTGCCCGCGCCGCCGGCGACGATGGTGTCCTCGGGCAGGCTGTCGGAAAGCCAGCGGATCACCTCGCCGTAGTGCAGCTTGCCCGGCATCGGCTGCGGCTTCGTCCACTCGAGGTAGCTTTCCCTCAGCGCGCGAGTCCACGCGGCCCAGCCACCGCCCACGGAAACCTTCTCCAGCGCGGCAACGAACTGCGGATAGCCCGAGTTGATCGCGAGCGCGGGGCGGTACACGCTGCCGAGCTCCTCGGCGCCGGCGTGCACGTGCACCAGCGCCTGCCCCGGCACCGGGGCATCGACGAGCGTGTAGGCGCTCGTCGTCATCTCGCCGAGGCGCGCGCCGATCACGAGCAGCACGTCGGCTTCGCGCACCGCCTCGGCGAGCTTCGGGTTGACGCCGATGCCCACGTCGCCCGCGTAGCTCGGGCTGCGGTTGTCGAAGAGGTCCTGGCAGCGGAACGCGGTCCCCGCGGGCAGGCCTGCCGCCTCGATCCACTTCTGCAGCCGGCGCGTGCTGTCCGCGTCCCAGCCGCCGCCGCCCAGCAGCACGAAAGGTTTCTTCGCCGCGTCCAGAAGTCTCGTCAGCTCGGAAATCTCCTGAGGAGAAGGGGAAGGGCGTACGCGGTGCGCCTTGGGCACGTCGGCGACGGCCGCCTCGGCGAACAGCGTGTCCTCGGGAAGCGCGAGCACCACGGGGCCGGGACGGCCGGCGAGCGCGGTGTGGAAGGCGCGGCTGACGTACTCGGGGATGCGCTCGACCCGGTCGATCTGCGCCACCCACTTCGCCATCGGCCCGTACATGCGCCGGTAGTCGATCTCCTGGAACGCCTCGCGGTCGGCGAACTCGTTGGGCACCTGGCCGATGAAGACGACGAGCGGCGTGGAGTCCTGGAAAGCGGTATGCACGCCGATCGAGCCGTTGGTCGCCCCGGGTCCGCGCGTGACGAAGAGGACCCCCGGCTCGCCGGTGAGCTTGCCGCTCGCTTCCGCCATGTACGACGCGCCGCCCTCCTGGCGGCAGACGATGAACTTCAGCCGCTCGCCGGCGTCGTGCAGCCCGTCGAGCACCGGCAGGTAGCTTTCCCCCGGGACGCCGAAGGCGATCCGCGCGCCCTGCGCGAGCAGCGCGTCGGCGAGGATCCTGCCGCCGTGGCGCGCCCGCAGGTCGCTCTTCAAGCCTCGACTTTCTCGAAGGCCCCGCGCAGCCGCGCGCAGCACTCCGCGACCGCCGCGTTCGCGGTATCGAGCGCGCCGCCGAAGAGGATGAACCCGTGCACCATGTCGGGATACTCGCGGTACTCGACCGGGACGCCCGCGGCGCCGAGCTTGTCGGCGTAGGCGCGGCCTTCGTCGAGCAGCGGGTCGAAGCCCGCGGTGAGGACGTAGGCCGGCGCGACGCCGCGATGGTCCGCGGCGAGCAGCGGCGAGGCGCGCCAGTCGGTCCAGTCCTTCGCGTCGGGCAGGTAGGCGCCGCGGAAGAAGCGGATGGAATCTCGCGTCAGGAGGTAGCCCTCGCCGTTGCGGTCGTGCGAGTCGAACTCGCAGCGCTGGTCGGTGGCTGGATAGATGAGCAGCTGGTAGGCGAGGTTCATCTTCTTCAGCTCGAGCGCCACGACCGCGGCGAGGTTGCCGCCCGCGCTGTCGCCCCCCACCGCGACGCGGCTCGCGTCGATCTTCAGCGGCCCGGGATTGGAGAGGATGTACTTCGTCGCCGCGACTGCGTCGTC
>DASSUY010000260.1:0-21279 GCA_035706525.1 Steroidobacteraceae bacterium | reverse complement strand
TGGGCTCGCTGCTCGCCGCCTTCTTCACCCTGAAGCCGACGGCCTGGCTGCTCGTGCTCGGCCCTTACCTGCTCTTCAGCGCGATCCGGTTCCTGACGCGGCCGCTCCGCCGGGCGGCCTGAGCGCTCAATCGTCGGCTTTCGTCTCGCGCGCCTTCGCGCTCTTCTCGCGCACCGGCCTGAATTCGTTGCCCTCGCGCCATTCGGGCCAGGACTCCGAATTGGCGACCCGGGCACCCACCTCGAACAGCAGGCGCAGGTCTTCGATCGAGCCGGCGACGTCCCAGCTCTCGTCGTACTGGTCGCCCGGCTTGTGGTAGCGGGCGGCCTGGAATTCCTCGAGCCGCGCACGGCCGGTGCCCGCGGGCTCATCGCGCAGCGTAGTGCCGGACTTCACGTAGAGCGCGGGCACGCCGGCCTTCGCGAAATTGAACTGGTCGGACCGGTAATAACGCCCGGCCTCGGGCCGGCTGTCCGGGACGAGCGACCGGCCCTGGGACCGGGCGGCGTCGGCCAGGAGGTCCTCGAGGTCCGACGCGCCGAAGCCGACCACCTCGAGGTCCTTCGCGCGCCCGAGCGGCTGGAGCGCATCGATGTTGATGACGGCCGCGGTCTTTTCCAGCGGCACGATCGGGTGCGCGACGTAGAACTCGGAGCCGAGCAGCCCCGACTCCTCGGCGGTGACCGCGAGGAAGAGCACGGAACGCGAGGGGCCCGGGAGCATGTCGCGGAAGGCGCGCGCAATCATGAGGATGCCGGCGACTCCCGTCGCATTGTCCACCGCCCCGTTGTAGACCCGGTCGCCCTCCGTTCCGGGTGCGAGGCCGAGGTGATCCCAGTGCGCCGTGTAGACGACGTATTCGTCCGGGCGGTCCTTGCCGGGCATCACGCCCGCGAAGTTCGGCGAGCGCTTGCGGCGGACCGCATTGCGGACGCTGCCGGTCGCGGTGACGCCGAGCGGCACGGCGCGGAAGCCGCGCCGCACGGCGGCCGCCTTCAGCGAGTCGAAGTCCTGTCCGGCGAGCTCCATGAGCTGCCGCGCCCGCGCCTCGGTGATCCAGCCTTCGAGCGCGCTGCGGCCGGCATTGCCGTCCGGCGTGTCGAGGTGGAACTGCGGCCCCGTCCAGCTGTTTCGGACGACGCCCCAGTCGTAGGAGGCGGGCGCCGTCTCGTGGACGATGACCGCGGCGGCGGCGCCCTGCCGTGCCGCCTCCTCGAACTTGTACGTCCAGCGGCCGTGATACGTCATCGCCCGGCCGCGGAACAGCGACTCCTCGCCCGTGACGAAGCCCGGGTCGTTGACGAGGATGAGCGCGGTCTTGCCGCGCATGTCGACGCCTGCGTAGTCGTTCCAGCCGTACTCCGGCGCGTTGATGCCGTAGCCGACGAAGACCACTTCGCTGCCCGTCACCGAGGCCGAGGGTTGGACGCGGCGCGTGCCGACGACCATGTCGTCGCCGTAGGCGAGCGAAAGGCCGCCCGAGCCCTTCGCGAACGAGAGCTGCTGCTGGCTGCCCGTGATCTCGACCAGTTCGACGTCCTGGCGGAAATCGCCGCCGACCGCGGGCTGAAGGCCCAGCTCGAGGAACTCCTTCTCGATGTACTCGGCCGTCTTCTGTTCGCCGCGCGTGCCCGGTTCCCGGCCCTCGAGCTCGTCGGCCGCGAGGCCCTGCACCTGGGATCGGTAGCCTTCCGCGTTGATGGCTTCGGCGGCCTTGCGGATCATCTTGCCGCCGGCATTGAAGGCGCCGGTCGACACGGCGACGGCGAGCGCCGCGAACAGCGGCAGCCATCGCTTGTCCAAACGGGTCATGTCATCCCCCGGGCCCGGATTCGGGCCAGTAATGCCAGGCGACCAGCGCGAGGAGCAGCCACATCGCCGCCTGGGCCGCGAAGCGCCAGGGGCGCTGCCGCTGCAGGCCGACGAAGGCGCCGGCCGCCGCCGCGGCCAGGAGGCCGAAGAGCGCCGCGGAGGCCAGCAGTCCCGGGTACTCGCCGGCCACGGCCGGGGCCGCCCCGGGCGCGAACGCGAAGACCGCGGCCACCATGAGCAGCACCAGGGAGATCGAGGCGGCGGATCCCAGCACGACGCCCGTCAGGAAGCCCAAGGGCTGCATGTAAATGTCCTCGGGAGGGCGTGAAGCCGGTACTTGATACCGTGCCCGCCCGCCCATAGCCTGTCTTGACCGGGTATGGCCCCGCGGGGCCTGCAGGAGCAGTGTAACAGTCCATGGCCCCCTGGCTCAGATCGCAAGACGCGTCCCGGCTGCGGCTCGCCGTGGCCTGCGTCGTCCTCGCAGGACTCTTCATGCTCGCGGGGGCCGGGCCCGAGCGCGCCTCGCTCGCGCCCACGGTGGCGGCAGCCTCGACCGGCGAGCTCGTGCCGACGGAGCGGCACCGCCGCGTCATGCGGCTCGTCTCGGAAGTCGTGGAGCGCCAGCACTACCGCCAGGCGCCGCTCGACGACAACCTCTCCTCCCAGATCTTCGAGCGCTACCTCGAGTCGCTCGACGGCAACCGCAGCTACCTGCTCGCCTCGGACATCCGCGAGTTCGAGCCGCTGCGCTACCAGCTCGACGACGCCGTCGCGAAGGCCGACGCCGGCCCCGCGTTCCGGATCTTCGCGCGCTTCCAGGAGCGCAACCGCGAGGTGCTGCGCTACGCGATCTCGCTCCTCGACACCGAGCCCGACTTCACGCTCGACGAGTCCTTCCGCTTCGACCGCACCGACGAGAGCTGGCCGGCGTCCGAGGACGAGCTGCACGAGCTCTGGCGCAAGCGCGTCAAGAACGACGCGCTCTCGCTGATGCTCGCGGGCAAGACCTGGCCCGAGGCCCGGGACGTCCTGCGCAAGCGCTACGAGCGCGTCGGCAAGCGGATCGAGCAGGTGACGGCGGACGACGTGTTCGAGACGTTCATGAACGCGTACTCGCACGTCTACGACCCGCACTCGAACTACCTGTCGCCGCGCAACTCCGAGGAATACAACATCGCGATGAGCCTCTCCTACGAGGGCATCGGCGCCTCGCTGCAGTTGGTCGACGACTACGTCACCATCATGAACGTGCTGCCCGGCGGGTCCGCCGCCGCCTCCAGCGAGATCAAGGTCGGCGACCGGATCACGGCCGTCGGCCAGGGCGAGAGCGGGCCGCTGACCGACGTCGTCGGCTGGCGCCTCGACGACGTCGTCCAGCTCATCCGCGGGCCGGAAAACTCGACGGTGCGGCTGCAGGTACTGCCTTCCGCGGCCTCCCCCGGCACGCCCGAGTCGCTGGTCGCGCTCAAGCGCTCGAAGATCACCCTGGAGTCGCAGGCGGCGAAGAAGGAGCTGCACACGCTCAAGCGCGGGGACAAGGAGCTGAAGGTCGGCGTGATCTCCGTGCCGAGCTTCTACCAGGACTTCCAGGCCCGCATGAAGGGCGACGCCGAGTACCGCAGCACCACGCGCGACGTGCACCGGCTGATCGACGAGCTGAAGGCCGCCGGCGTCGACTCGATCGTGATGGACCTGCGCGGGAACGGCGGCGGCCACCTCTCGGAGGCCACGAGCCTCGTCGGCCTCTTCGTCGAGCGCGGCCCCGTCGTGCAACTGCGTGAGACCGGCGGGCGCATCGAGGTCCTCGACGACCCGGAGCCGGGCGTCGCCTGGGAGGGCCCGCTCGTCGTGCTCGTCGATCGCGCGAGCGCCTCCGCGTCGGAAATCTTCGCGGGCGCGATCCAGGACTACCAGCGCGGCCTCGTGGTCGGGCAGCAGACCTACGGCAAGGGCTCTGTGCAGAACCTGTACCCGCTCGACCGCTATGCGCTCGGGCCCGACGCGGGCTTCGGGCAGCTCACGGTCACGATCGGCAAGTACTACCGCGTGACCGGCGACAGCACGCAGCACCGCGGCGTCGAGCCCGACATCAGCCTGCCCTCCCTGCTCAACACCGACGACATCGGCGAAAGCACGCGCGAAAGCGCCCTGCCCTGGGACCGCATCGGCGCCGCGCGTTACACGCCGGAGCCGGCGGAGCTGCCGGTCGTCGCGATGGCGGAGCGCGCGCACGAGGAGCGCGTCTCGCACAATCCGGACATCGCCGCGCTCAAGGCCGACGTAGACGCGCTCACGCAGCTGCGCAACCAGCGCGACATCTCCCTGAACCTCGAGAAGCGCCGCGCCGAGCGCGATGACCTCGATGCCGAGCGCCTGAAGCGCGAGAACGCGCGCCGCGCAGCCCGCGGGCTCGAGCCCGTCCCGGACGTCGCCGCGCTCGACAAGCTCGAACTGCCGGATGCCGTATTGGACGAGGCCGTCGAGATCGCAGCCGACGCCGCGCAGCTGCCGAAGGTCCAGGCGCCCGCCCGCCTCAGCTGACCCGGCGGTCCCCCCGCTCAGCCCCAACAGGATCAACGCGTTATGTCACACGCGTTCCCATTAGTGTTATACTTGACTACAACACTAAGGGACCGTAACATGGCGTCCACCTGATCCCTGGGAGTTGCCCGTGAAGCGCACTAAAGCCCAAGTCATCACGCCGCCTGCAAAGCCCGCAGGCTGGCTCTTCGCGGCCTTCTGCGCCGCCTGCGCGCTCGCACTCTCGGCCTGCGGCGACGCCAACGGGAAGGACGGCAAGGACGCCAAGGACGAGGTCCCCGCGGTCCCCGTGGAGGTCGCGACCACCCAGCGGGCCGAGATGGCGGCGCTCTACACCGGGACCGCCCCGGTCGAGGCGGACCGCAAGGCCTTCGTCATGCCGAAGGTCCAGGGCGAAATCCGGCAGGTGCTCGCGGACGAGGGCCAGCGCGTGCGCGCGGGCCAGGTCCTCGCGCGGCTCGACGGCGACAAGCTTCGGCTCGAGGTGGCGCTGAACGAGGCGACCATGCGCAAGCTCGAGCGCGACTACAGCCGCAACCTCGAGCTGCAGCAGAAGGGCCTCGTCAGCGCGACGGCGATCGACAACCTCAAGTACGAGCTCGAAGCCGCGAAGGCGAACTGGGAGCTCGCGCGCCTGCAGCTGTCCTACTGCGACATCCGCTCCCCGATCGACGGCACGGTCACGCAGCGGCTCGACGTCGTGAAGGTCGGAAACACGGTGACGCCGGTCGGCGGCGTCATCGAGAGCGGCGAGAGCTCGCTGTTCGTCGTCGAGGACCTCGACACGCTGATCCTGCGGGTCAACGTGCCCGAGCGCGAGCTTTCGAAGCTCTCGGTCGGCCAGCCGGCGCAGCTCACCTTCGACGCCGTGCCCGGCCGCGTGTTCGAGGGCAAGATCGCCCTCATCAGCCCGTACGTGAGCGCCGAGACCGCGACCTTCGCCGTGCGCATCCGCGTGACGGAGACCGGGGGCCTCCTGCGGCCCGGCATGTTCGCGCGCGTCGCCATCATCTACGAGCGCAAGCCCGACGCGCTGCAGATCCCGCGCACGGCGCTGCTCGACGGCGACGGCCCGCCGAAGGTCTTCGTCGTGAAGGACGGCAAGGCGGCGGAACGCGCGGTCAAGCTCGGGCTCTCGAACGGCGCCTGGATCGAGGTGACGGACGGGCTCAAGGACGGCGAGCAGGTCGTCGTCGTCGGCCAGGGCGCCGTCAAGCCGGGCTCGGCCGTCCGCGTCGTCAACTCCTCGGCCCGGCCCGCGGCCGCAAAGATCGCGCCCGCGGCGACCGGCTGACCCGGCGCGCGCCCGATGAAGGTCGTCGAATTCGCAACGCGCCGGCGCGTCACCATCCTGATGGTGACCGTCGCGGTCGTCCTGTTCGGCTTCGTGTCGCTGTCGCGGCTCAAGCTGAACCTGCTGCCCGACCTCTCCTACCCGACGCTCACGGTCCGCACGGACCTGCCGGGCGCGGCCCCGCTCGAGCTCGAGACGCTCGTCACGCGGCCGATCGAGGAGTCGGTCGGCATCATCCGCAACGTCCGCTCGGTGCGCTCCGTCTCGCGCGCGGGGCAGTCCGACGTGATCCTCGAGTTCGCCTGGGGCACGGACATGGACCTCGCGGGCATCGACGTCCGCGAGAAGATCGACCTGCTGCAGCTTCCGCTGGAGGCGAGCCGGCCGATCCTGCTGCGCTTCGACCCCTCGACCGAGCCGGTCATGCGCTACGCCTTCGTCGACACCGACGAGTTCGCGAAGTCGAACCCGGGCGAATCGGGCGGCGTCGAGCGCCTGAAGGCGCTCCGCCGCTTCGCCGACGACCGGCTGAAGCCCGACCTCGAGGCCGTCGACGGCTCCGCGGCCGTCAAGGTCAGCGGCGGCTACGAGGACGAGATCCAGGTCTTCGTGGACCAGCAGAAGCTCGCCCAGCTCAACCTCTCGATCGACACCGTGGCGCGCCGGCTGCGCGAGGAGAACGTGAACCTGTCGGGCGGGCGCCTCGAGCAGGGCACCCAGCGCTTCCTCGTGCGCACGCTGAACGAGTTCACGTCGGTGCAGGAGATGTCCGACGCGATCATCGCGAACGTCGACGGCCGGCCGGTGTACCTGCGCGACGTCGCGAGCGCGACCAGCGGCTACAAGGACCGGGAGGCGATCACGCGCGTGGACGGCCGCGAATCCGTGGAGCTCGCCGTCTACAAGGAAGGCGACGCGAACACCGTCCAGCTCGCGGCGGGCATCCGCGCGCGCATCGATGAGCTCGGCAAGTCGCTGCCGGCGGGCAGCGAGCTGAAGCTCGTCTATGACCAGTCGAAGTTCATCTCGTCGGCGATCGGCGAGGTGCGGGAGGCCGCGCTGATCGGCGGCATCCTCGCGATCCTCGTCCTCTACCTGTTCCTGCGCGACGCGCGCGCGACGCTGATCACGGGCCTCGCCATACCGGTCTCGGTGATCGGCACCTTCGTGCTGATGTACGTATTCGACCTGTCCCTCAACATCATGTCGCTCGGCGGCATCGCCCTCGCCGTCGGCATGCTGGTGGACAACGCGGTCGTCGTGCTCGAGAACATCGTGCGCCACCGCGAGGAGGGCCGCTCGCGGGTCGAGGCCGCGACGCTCGGCACCAGCGAGGTCGGCACCGCCATCACCGCGGCCACGCTCACCTCGGTCGCCGTGTTCTTCCCCATGGTGTTCATCACGGGCATCGCCGGCCAGCTGTTCCGCGACCAGGCGCTGACCGTGAGCTTCTCGCTGCTGTTCTCGCTGGTGGTCGCGATGACGCTCGTGCCGATGCTCGCGGCCGGCAAGCCGGAATACGAGCTGCCGGACCCCGAGCGGGCGCCGGGCCGCGGCGGGCGCGCCCTCGCCCGCGTGCTCGCGCTCAAGGCGCGCGCGACGTCCGCCGTCGCCCGGTTCATGTCCTGGCTGCTCGGCTTTGCCGCGCGCCCGACGCAGGCCGGCTTCGCCGCCGTGCAGCGGGCCTACCTGCCGGCGCTGCGCTGGTCGCTCGAGCACCGCGGCCGCGTGGTCGCGATATCGCTCGGCGTGCTGCTGCTGACCGCCGCGCTCGTGCCGCGGCTCGGCTCCGAGCTGATCCCGCAGCTCTCGCAGGGCGAGTTCATCGCGGACCTGCGCCTCTCGCCGGGCACGCCGCTCGAGCAGACCGACCGCGCGATGGCCACGGCGCAGGCGCAGGCGATGGAGCTGCCGGGCATCGACTACTCCTACGCGGTCACCGGCACCGGCAACCGCCTGGACGCGAGCCCGACGGACGCGGGCGAGAACACGGGGCGGCTGTCGATCACGCTCGCCCACGGCGCCGGCGCGCGCGAGGAGCAGGCGGCGATCGAGGCGCTGCGCTCGAAGTTCGAGGGCCTCGCCGGCGTGCAGTACCGCTTCAGCCGCCCGGCGCTCTTCAGCTTCGCCTCCCCGCTCGAGGTCACGGTGACGGGCTACGACCTCGACCGCCTCCGGCAGGCGGCCGAGCAGATCCGAGCCCGGATGCAGGCGAGCCGCACCTTCAGCGACATCAAGTCGACGGTCGAGGCGGGGAACCCCGAGATCCAGATCGTGTTCGACCAGGAGCGGGCGGCCCAGCTCGGCCTGACCGTGCGGGAGCTCGCCGACCGCGTCGTGGCGAGCGTCCGCGGCGACGTCGCGACGCGCTACAAGCTGCGAGAGAAGAAGATCGACGTGCTGGTCCGTAGCGTCGACACGCGCGCGTCCTCGGTCGAGGAGATCCGCGCGCTGATCGTGAACCCGGGCAGCGAGCGCGCCGTGCCGCTGTCGGCCGTCGCCGACGTGACGGTCGCGACCGGCCCGGCCGAGATCCGCCGCGTCCGCCAGCAGCGGGTCGCGATCGTCTCCGCCAACCTGGCCGCGGGCGACCTCGGCTCGGCGGTCGCCGAACTCGGCCGCATCGTCGACGGGGTCGAGATGCCGGTCGGCGTGACCGCGGCGGTCAGCGGCCAGAGCGACGACATGAAGGACTCGTTCCAGTCGCTGCAGTTCACGATGCTGCTGGCGGTGTTCCTCGTCTACCTCGTGATGGCCTCGCAGTTCGAGTCGCTGCTGCACCCGTTCGTGATCCTGCTGACCATACCGCTCGCGCTGGTCGGCTCGGTCTGGGCCATGTTCCTGACGGGCACGACCGTCAACGTCGTCGCCTACATCGGCCTGATCATGCTGGCGGGCATCGTCGTCAACCAGTCGATCGTGCTGATCGACGCGGTCAACCAGGCGCGCGAGCGCGGGCTCGCGAAGCACGAGGCCATCGTCGAGGCCGCGCGGCTCCGCCTGCGCCCGATCATCATCACCAAGCTCACGACGATCCTCGGGCTCCTGCCGATGGCGGTCGGGCTCGGCGAAGGCGCGGAGATCAGGAAGCCGATGGCGATCACCGTGATCGGGGGCGTCGCGGTCGCGAGCTTCTTCACGCTGCTCGTGATCCCCGTCGTCTATTCCCTGCTCGACCGCAAGCGCTTCCAGGCCGCGCCCGCCGCCGCGGCCGGGCGCCCCGCGGCGGAACTGGGCGGCTGATCACGTGATCCACACGCGCTTCGCACTCCGCCGGCCCGTCACGACGCTGATGACGTTCGTCGCGATCGCGCTGATCGGCGTGATCGCGCTGCGCCTGCTGCCCCTCGAGCTGTTCCCCGACATCCGCTTCCCTGGCCTTCAGGTGCAGATCCCCTACGCCGGCTCGACGCCCGAGGAGGTCGAGGAGCTCATCACGCGGCCCGCCGAGGAGGCGATCGCGACGCTCTCCGGCATCAAGGAGATCCGCTCGACTTCCTCGGAGACCGGCGCCGAGATCGTCGTCCTGTTCGAATGGGACCGCGACCCCTCCGCGATCGGGTTCGCGGTGCGCACCAAGCTCGAGTCGATCAAGCACGAGTTCCCGCCGAGCGCCAACCGGATCCTGACCACCATGTTCGCGGCCGGCGACGACCGCGTCGTCGCGATCCGCATCGGGAGCGAGGAGGACCTGACGCGCCAGTACGACACGCTGGACCGCTACCTCAAGAAGCCGCTCGAGCGCCTCGAGGGCGTGGCGAGGGTGTCCCTGGAGGGCGTCGAGCCGCTGGAGCTTCGCATCCTCGTCGACCCGGTCCGCCTCGCGGCCTACGGCGTCGACATCGCGCGCCTGCGCGACTCGCTCGAGGGCGCGAACTTCTCGGTCAGCGCGGGCGAGGTCACGGGCGGCGCCCAGCGGTTCCTGGTCCGCCCGATCGGCGAGTTCCAGACGATCGACGACGTCAGGAACTTCATCGTGACCGGCAACGTCCGCCTCCGCGACGTCGCCGACGTCTCCCTGGTGACGCCGGAGCTCACCGTGGGCCGCCACCTGAACGGGCGGCCGGGCGTCGGCCTCGACGTGTTCAAGGCGACCGGCGCGAACATCGTCGACGTCGCCGACCGCGTCATGCGGGTCGTGGAGGAGCAGCGCAAGCTCCCGCAGCTCCAGGGCGTCGACATCATCGTGCTGCAGAACCAGTCGGAGAACATCCGCAGCTCCCTGGACGAGCTTCGCAATGCGGGCCTCATCGGCGCAGGGCTCGCGCTGGTCGTGCTGTTCCTGTTCCTCAGGGACTGGCCCACGACGCTGATCGTCGGCCTTGCGGTGCCGTTCTCGCTCCTGATCACAGTCGCGGCGATGTACTTCCTCGGCTTCTCGCTGAACATCCTGACGATGATGGGGATGCTGCTCGCGATCGGGCTGCTCGTCGACAACGCGGTGGTCGTGACCGAGAGCATCTTCCGCCACCGGCAGTCGCCGACCGCGGACCCGGTCGAGTCGACGCTGTCGGGCGTCACCGAGGTCGGGCTCGCGGTGCTCGCGGGCACGCTGTCGACGGTCATCGTCTTCCTCCCGATCATCTTCGGCGAGGAGAGCGAGATCTCGATCTTCATGGTGCACGTCGCGGTGCCCATCGTGATCTCGATGGTCGCCTCGCTCCTGGTCGCGCAGACCATCATCCCGACCCTGACCGCGCGCTTCCCGCCCCCGCCGCCGATCCGCGAGGGCTCGTACTTCGCCCGCATCCAGGCCTGGTACCTGCGGCGCCTCGACTGGATGTTCGCGCACAAGTGGTGGAGCGCCGCGATCGTCGCGCTCACCGTGCTCTCGCCGGCCGCGCTCTTCCCCACGGGGCTCCTGAAGTTCGACATGTTCCCGCAGGACCCCTCCGACCGCATGTACCTGCCGTACCACATCGAGGGCACCTATCCCCTCGCCCGCGTCGAGGAGGCGGTGTCGCGGGTGGAGCAGTTCCTCGAGGAGAACCGCGAGCGCTTCGGCATCGACATCGTCTACAGCTACTACCTGCCGAACGAGGCCGCGACCTCGATCAAGTTCAAGCCGCGCGACGAGCTGCCGATGGACCAGCGCGAGATCGTCAAGGAGATCGAGAAGGGCATGCCGGAGATCATCATCGGCAAGCCGAGCTTCCGCTTCGACGAGGACCAGTCGGCGACCGGCTCCTTCAGCATGCGCCTGACCGGCGGCTCGACCGAGCAGCTGGTGGAGCTCTCCAGGGCGGTCGTGAACCGGCTGCACGACGTGAAGGGGCTCGAGTCCCCGCGCTCGACCGCCAAGGCGGGCGAGCACGAGATCCAGGTGATCGTCGACCGCGACCGCGCCGCACGGCTCGGCCTGTCGCCCCAGGTCGTGGCCCAGACCGTCGCGGTCGCGATGCGGGGCGACCCGCTCAAGGAGTTCCGCGCCGACGACCGCGAGGTGCAGATGCGCCTCGCATTCCGCGCCGACAACCGCCAGACGATCGAGGACCTCGCGGCCACCCCGCTCTACCTGCCCGACGGCACGCGCAGCAACCTCGGCGCCGTCGCGAGCTTCCGCATCGACCGGACCGCGCGCACGATCGAGCGCGTCGACCAGCTGACCTCGGTGGTCATCGAGGGGATCATCGCGGAGAAGTCCTCCCTCGACCAGGTCAAGAAGGGGGTGGACGCGGTCATGAAGGAGTTCCCGCTTCCCCCGGGCGTCTCCTGGCAGTACGGCCGCAGCGTGCAGGACAGCGACGACACCGCGCAGACGATGCAGACCAACATCCTGCTCGCGATCGCGCTGATCTTCCTGGTGATGGCCTCGCTGTTCGAGTCGCTGCTCTACCCTGTCTCGATCATCACCTCGATCGTGTTCGCGATCGTCGGCGTGTTCTGGGGCCTCGCGATCACGCGGACGTCGGTGTCCTTCATGGCGATGCTCGGCATCATGATCCTGATCGGCGTGATCGTGAACATCGGCATCGTGCTGATCGCGCACGTCATCGACCTGCGCAAGGAGGGCCTCGCCCGCCACGACGCGATCATCGAGGCGGCGCGGCACCGCCTGCGCCCGATCCTGATGACGACGGTCGTGACGCTGCTCGCGATGCTGCCGCTCGCGGTCGGCAACATCCAGATCGGCGGCGACGGCCCCTCCTACTACCCGATGGCGCGCGCGCTGATGTCCGGGCTCTTCTTCGGCTCGGTCACCTCGCTGTTCTTCGTGCCGCTGTTCTACGTCTGGCTCGACGACCTGAACGCCTGGCGCCAGCGCATACGCCTGTTCGCCCGGGCCGGCAGGCCGGCCGAGCAGAACTAGCCGGAGGGTGGGCGTCCCCCGCGCGCCTCAGCGCAGCAGGACCTTGTAGACGTCCCAGTAGTCCTCGACCAGCACGTTGGCGTCGGGGACGCCGCCGGTGCCGGCCGGCGGCAGCGAGGCGGGCTGCGGCACGGTCTCGTTCGCGTTCCGCCACGTGGCGGCCGGCGCCATCTTCTCGCCGCGCTTCTGGATCTCCGCCGCGAGCCCGTCCTGGGCGTTCACGAGCGCGAGCGCCTGGGCGATCTCGCGAAGCCGCGCGAGGCAGGCGTCGAGGCTGCCGTGGCGCGCGCTCTCGACGCTGCGGTTGTTCGCGAGCCGGGCGTCCATCGCTAGCCCCGAGACGGCGAGCCGCGCGAACAGGTGCTGGGCGTAGGCGATCACGGCGAGGTTGACGAGGCGGCGTCCCGCGATCGAGAGCCCCGGGAACTCGGGCCAGGGCTCCTTCTCGATCGTGCGGTGGGCTTCCTGCATGTCGCCGAGGAGCCGCTCCGCGCCCGCGCAGCGCTCGCGCTGCGCGACGATCTCGGGCCCGAGCGCGCGGCGCTTGAAGTAGTGCCAGAACCGCTGCAGGCGCGCCATGCGCGCGTCGAGCTCGGCGAGGCGTGCGCGCTCGGCTTCCGCGACCTCGCGCGCCTGGCGGAGCCTCTCGTCGGCGACCTTCAGGCGTTCCGCGCGGTCCTGCTGGAACTCGGCCAGCTGCTGCTTGCGTTCCGCGTCCTGGCGCTCGCGCTTCAGCTCCGCCGCGAATTTCTCGAGCTGTTCGCGGCAGGCGCGCCAGAGCGCCTTGAGGCCGAAGTGGACCAGCGCGTCGACCCCGCGCTCGGGGTTGCCCAGCAGCACCTCGAGCTGCTCGAGCTGCTGCTGCAGGCGCCCGTTGGCGTTCTCCTGCTGCTTCAGCTTGTTGCGCAGGTTGTGCAGCTGGTCGTCGAGGTCCTGCAGCTCCTTCTTGAGCTCGGCCCGGTTCCAGAAGAGCTTGAGCAGGCGCTCCTGCTCCGCCGGATCGGGCTTGCCGATCGACGGCAGCTTCAGCTGCGACCACTTGTCGGGAAGCATGACGGCCATTGATGTCTCAGGCGGGCGCGAAGCGGTGCCCGCTGTCCACGCAGTACTCGAGCCACTTGTTGAGGAGCATGTTGCAGCTCCAGCGCGTCCCGCGCGCCGCGGCCGCACCCGCGCGGCAGGCCTCCGCGAGGCGCGCGTCGTGGTAGACGCGGACCTCGAGCGAGGGCTCGCGCTCGGTCGCGCCGCCGTCGCCGAAGAGATAGGTGAGGTTCAGCGCGGTCGTGTAGCGGCACTGCTCGACGACCGCGAGCTCGAGCGCGGGCCCGCCCGCCACCTCGGAGCGCAGGGAGCCGCGCAGGGCGCGCAGGCCAGGCACGAGCCAGCCGAGCCGGATGTAGTTGCTCTCGTAGAGCGTCATCAGGCTCGTGAACGAGCGCGGGCGTGCGCGCCAGGAGACCGGGCAAAGGGCGTCCGTCACCATGGATTTGACTATATCACGGGGTTTCCGGCCCGAACCCGTGCGGGCGGTCACGAATCCGTCAAGGCCTCACGCGCCGCGGAATCGCAAGCCGTTCCAGCACGCGGCTCGCGATCTCCTCGATCGAGGTGTCGGTCGTCTCGAGGTACGGCACGCCGTGGCGCTCGAACAACTGCTCGGCCGCGCGCACCTCGAATGCGCACTGCTGCGCGGACGCGTAGCGGCTGTCCGGCCGCCTTTCCTGGCGGATCTGCTGGAGCCGGCCGGGATCGATGGTGAGGCCGAACAGCTTCCTGCGGTAGGGCTCGACCACAGCCGGCAGGCGCAGTCCCTCGAGGTCGTCCTCCGTCAGGGGGTAATTGGCCGCGAAAGCGCCGTACTGAAGCGCCATGTAGACGCAGGTCGGCGTCTTGCCGGAGCGCGAAACCCCGATGAGGATCACGTCCGCGCGCTCGTAATCGCGGGTCTGCGCGCCGTCGTCGTTCGCAAGTGCGAAGTTCGTCGCATTGATGCGCATGGTGTAGGCGTTGACGTCCGCCATGCCGTGCGCGCGCCCGAGCACGTGCGCCGAGGCCTGGCCGAGCTCCCGCTCCAGCGGACCGAGAAATGCGTCGAAGAAATCGAGGAACAGGCAGCCGGCGCGCTTCAGCTCGTCGCGGACGCCCGCGTCGACGAGCGTCGCGAACACGATCGGCCGCTCCCCCTCCTCGCGGCCGGTCTGGTCGATCTTCTCGACCGCCTCGCGCGCCTTGTCAACGGTGGAGATGAATGGCAAAGTGACCGGCCTGAAATCCATGCCGTCGAACTGCGTCAGCAGGCTGTGGCCCATCGTCTCGGCGGTCACGCCGGTCTGGTCGGACACGAAAAAGACGGTTCGTCGCTGCTTCATGACGGTTCTTCCGTTGGCGCGGGCCGTCCGCGCCGGCCGCGCGGCAGATCGTATCAGTTGCGGGACCAGCGAGGATCGCGCGTGAGCAGCTACATCGTTCCCTTCTCGCGGCTGCGCATGACGGACGTCGAGTCGGTCGGCGGCAAGAACGCCTCGCTCGGCGAGATGATCGGCGCGCTCGCGTCGGCGGGCGTGCGCGTGCCGGACGGGTTCGCGACGACGGCGCAGGCCTACCGCGACTTCCTCGCCCAGGACGGGCTCGGGCGCCGCATCGAGGAGCGCCTGCGCGGGCTCGACGTCGACAACGTCGCGCGGCTCGCCGAGGCCGGCGCCGCGATCCGCGAGTGGATCCTGCAGACGCCCTTCCAGCCCGCGCTGGAGCGCGAGGTGCTCGCCGCCGCGGCCGCGCTCGGCGGCGGCGCCGTCGCCGTCCGCTCGTCCGCCACGGCGGAGGACCTGCCGGGGGCCTCGTTCGCCGGCCAGCAGGAGACGATCCTGAACGTGCGCGGCGCCGAGGCGGTGCTCGCCGCGATGCACCAGGTCTACGCGTCGCTCTACAACGACCGGGCGATCTCCTATCGCGTGCACCAGGGCTTCGACCATGCGCAGGTTGCGATCTCGGTCGGGGTGCAGCACATGGTGCGCAGCGACCTCGGCGCGAGCGGCGTGATGTTCACGCTCGACACCGAGTCGGGTTTCCGCGACGCCGTCTTCGTGACCGCTTCCTGGGGGCTCGGCGAGCTGGTCGTCCAGGGGGCGGTGAACCCGGACGAGTTCTACGCGTGGAAGCCCGCGCTGCGGGCGGGACGCCCCGCGATCATCCGCCGCAACCTCGGCTCGAAGGCGACGCGCATGGGCTATGCGGCCGACCCGGCGCCCGGCCGCTGGGTGGAGGTCACCGACACCGCGCCCGCCGACCGCTCGCGCTTCTGCCTCTCCGACGCGGACGTCCACGAGCTCGCGCGCCAGGCGCTCGCGATCGAGGCGCATTACGGCTGCCCGATGGACATCGAGTGGGGCAAGGACGGCGAGACCGGCATGCTCTACGTGCTGCAGGCCCGCCCCGAGACCGTCCAGAGCCGCGCCGGGCGATCCATCCAGCGCTACACGCTCAAGCAGCGCTCGCGCGCACTCGCCAGCGGCCGCGCCATCGGCCAGCGCATCGGCGCGGGGACCGCGCGCGTCGTCTCGGGCGCGCGCGAGATGTCGCGCGTGCAGCCGGGCGACGTGCTGGTCTCCGACATGACCGACCCGGACTGGGAGCCGGTCATGAAGCGCGCCGCCGCCGTCGTAACGAACCGCGGCGGCCGCACCTGCCACGCCGCGATCATCGCGCGCGAGCTCGGCATCCCCGCGGTCGTCGGCTGCGGCGACGCCACGAAGACGATCCGGGACGGCGACGCGGTCACCGTCTCCTGCGCCGAGGGGGACACGGGTGTCGTGTACGAGGGCCGGCTCGACTTCGAGCAGCAGCGCATCGAGCTGGACGCGCTGCCTCCCCCGCCCGTGAAGATCATGATGAACGTCGGCAACCCCGACCGCGCGTTCGACTTCGCGTCGATCCCGAACCACGGCGTCGGCCTCGCGCGACTCGAGTTCATCATCAACCGCATGATCGGCGTCCACCCGCGCGCCCTGCTCGAGTACGCGACGCTGGATCCCGGGGTGCAGGCCCAGGTGCGGCGCCAGATGTCGGGTTACGACGACCCCGTCGGCTTCTTCGTCGACAAGCTGGCCGAGGGCATCGCCAGCATCGCGGCGGCGTTCTCGCCGCAGCCGGTCATCGTGCGCCTCTCCGACTTCAAGTCGAACGAGTACGCAAACCTGATCGGCGGCCGGCAGTACGAGCCGCACGAGGAGAACCCGATGCTCGGCTTCCGCGGCGCGTCGCGCTTCACGGATGCCGCCTTCGGCCCCTGCTTCGAACTGGAATGCCGCGCGCTGCGCCGCGTCCGCGACGAGATCGGCCTCACGAACGTGCAGGTGATGGTCCCGTTCGTGCGGACCGTCGCCGAAGGGCGCCGCGTCGTCGAGCTCCTCGCCCGCAACGGGCTCGAGCGCGGGCGGAACGGCCTGAAGGTCATCATGATGTGCGAGCTGCCGACCAACGCGCTGCTCGCGCGCGAGTTCCTCGAGCACTTCGACGGCATGTCGATCGGCTCGAACGACATGACGCAGCTGACGCTCGGGCTCGACCGCGACTCCGCGATCGTCGCCCCGCTCTTCGACGAGCGCGACCCGGCGGTCAAGGCGCTGCTCGCGATGGCGATCCGCGCCTGCAAGGACGCCGGCAAGTACGTCGGCATCTGCGGCCAGGGCCCGTCCGACCATCCCGACCTCGCCAAGTGGCTCGTCGAGCAGGGCATCGACTCGCTGTCGCTCAACCCGGACACGGTCGTCGAGACCTGGCTCTACCTGGCGAACGGCGGAAAAGGCTGAGGGCCGCGCCCGCTCGGGGAACCTGCCCGGCCCGTCACCCGGGGTCCAGAGCCGCTCTCGCCGTCTCCCAGTTGCGGCCGTCGTAGGGGCGGACCGTCATCGCGGTCACGGTGCCCCCATCGAGGCAGCGCGCGTTCACGCTGACGCCGTCGGGGTGCGAGCGGGGGACGTAGAAGGACTTCACGCCGCAGTGGCGGCAGAAGCGGTGCTTCGCGATGCCCGTGCCGAACGAGTACTCGACGAGGTCGTCCGCGCCCGACAGGAGTCGGAACGCGGCGGCGTCCACGATCAGGTGCAGGTAGCCGGAACGCGAGCACATCGAGCAGTTGCAGTCGAGCACCTCGAGCCGCGCCGGCGCCTCGACCTCGAATCGGACGCGGCCGCAGTGGCAACCGCCCGCGTGGCGGACCGCCGCGCCGCCGCTCATGCGCGGGGCGCGTTCCAGGGAGCCGCGAACAGCGCCGACCGGTAGTGGCGCAGCTCCGCGATCGACTCGTGGACGTCGGCGAGCGCCGTGTGCCGCGATTCCTTCGCGACCCCGGCCGCCACCTCGGGCGCCCATCGCCGCGCCAGCTCCTTGAGCGTGCTGACGTCGAGGTTGCGGTAGTGGAAGTAGCGTTCCAGCTCCGGCATCCACCGCGCGAGGAACCGCCGGTCCTGGCAGACGCTGTTGCCGCACATCGGCGAGCGGTTGGGCGGCACGTGCGCGGCGAGGAACCCGAGCGTCGCCCGCTCCGCGGCCGCCTCGTCGGAGCCGCTCGCGCGCACGCGCGCCACGAGCCCGCTGCCCGTGTGCGTCCGCGTGTTCCACTCGTCCATCGCCGCGAGCGTGGCGTCGGATTGCCGGACCGCGATGACCGGCCCCTCGGCGACCACGACGAGGTCGGCGTCCGTCACGACCGTCGCGATCTCGATGATCCGGTCGCGCTCGGGGACCAGGCCGGTCATCTCGAGGTCGATCCAGATCAGCCGGTCGTCCTGCGCCATGTTGCCCGCGATCTTAGCAGAGGCTAGAGTGCGCCTCGTTCCGCGCCATGCTCCCCTTGCCGCTCCGCCGCCGCCGACCGCCCTGCATCCTGCGGGCCGCTGCGCCGTGAGCGTCCGCCAAGGCCGCGTCGTCCAGAGCCACGGCCGGGACGCGAGCGTCATCGACGACGAAACCGGGCGCCGGGTGCATTGCCGGCTGCAGGGACGGCGCCTCGCCGTGGTCTGCGGCGACCGCGTGCGCTGGAGCGAGGCGCGGACCGAGGGCGGCGGCGGGCTCGTCGTCGAGGTGCTGCCCCGGCGATCGGTGCTCGCCCGCATCTCCAGCCGCGGCGACGAGGAGCCGGTCGCGGCGAACCTCACGCAGCTCGTCGCCGTCGTGGCGCCGGTCCCGGCGCCCGACTTCGGGCTCACCGACCGCTACCTGGCCGCCGCCGAATGGAACGGGCTCGACGCCTGCATCGTCGCCAACAAGGACGACCTGCCGGACGCGGGCGGGCTGCTCGCGGACGCCCTCGCGGACTACGCGCGCATCGGCCATGCGGTCGTCCGCGCCAGCAAGCGGCGCGCCGACGGCGTCGAGGACTTGCGCGCGCGGCTCGCCGGGCACACGAGCGTGCTGGTCGGCCAGTCGGGCGTCGGCAAGAGCTCGCTGACCAACTGCCTCGTTCCCGGCGTGGAAGCGGCCGTCGCGGAGGTGTCGCGCGCGACCGAGGCCGGCCGCCACACGACGACCACTTCCTCGCTGCACGCGCTGCCGAGCGGCGGCGAGCTGATCGACTCGCCCGGCGTGCGCGATTTTTCGCCGCCGCTGCCCGGCGCGCGGGAAATCGCCGGCGGCTACCGCGAAATCGCGGCCGCCGGGGCGGGATGCCGCTTCAGGGATTGCCGGCACCGGCACGAGCCGGGCTGCGCCGTCGCCGCCGCGGCCGCCGAAGGGCGGATCGCCGCGCGGCGGCTCGAGAGCTACCGGCGGCTGCTCGCGCTCGCGGAGGAGATGGCCGCGCGCCTCAGGCGATGACCTGGCGGCCCGCGAGCGCGTGCGCGAGCGTGCCGCCGTCGACGTACTCGAGCTCGCCGCCGACCGGCACGCCGTGCGCGATGCGCGTCGCGCGGATCCCGCGGCGCGCGACCATCTCGCCGATGAAGTGCGCGGTGGCCTCGCCCTCGACCGTCGGGTTCGTCGCCAGGATCACCTCGCGGATCTCGCCTTCGCCGAGCAGCGCGTCGAGGCGGTCGAAGCCGAGCTGCTCGGGCCCGACGCCGTCGAGCGGCGACAGGTGTCCCATCAGCACGAAGTAGCGCCCGCCGTAGCCGCCCGACTGCTCGACGGCGACGACGTCGGCCGGCGACTCGACGATGCAGAGCACGGAGGCGTCGCGCCTCGGCGCGGCGCATATCTCGCAGAGCTCCCCCTCGGTCAGCATGCGGCAGCGGCGGCAGTGGACGATGCGGGAGGCGCCCTCCTCCAGCGCCCGCGCGAGCGCCCGCGCGCCTTCGCGGTTCCGCTCGAGCAGGTGGAAGGCCATGCGCTGCGCCGACTTCGGGCCGACGCCCGGCAGCGCGCGCAGGGCCTCGATGAGGCGCGAGAGACCGGGAGAGTACTTCACTGCCGCGCCGTCAGAACGGCAGCTTCATGCCCGGCGGCAGCTGCATGCCGCCCATCGCTTCCGACATGTGCTGCTGCACGGCCTCGCCGATGCGCCGCGTCGCGTCGTTGCAGGCCGCGGCCACGAGGTCCTCGAGCATCTCGCGGTCGGAACCCGCGACCGCCGGGTCGATCTCGACGCGGCGCACCTCGTGGCGGCCGTTCATCGACACCTTGACCATGCCGCCGCCCGACTCGCCCGTCACCTCGATCGCGGCCACCTGCTCCTGCGCCTTCTGCATGCGGTCCTGCAGCTGCTGGGCCTGGCGCATCAACTGCCCGATGTTCGGTTTCATCCCCGCATTCTACCCGACCGGCTTGATCGAATCGGGCTGCAGCACGGCGCCGAAGCGGTCGCGCAGCGCCTTGACCGCCGGGTCCGATTCCAGCGCGGCGCGGGCCCGCTCGAGTCGCTCGTCGCGCGCCTGCGCTTCGCGGCGCACCGGGGTGTCGCCCGCGCCTCCGCACTCGATCTCGACGGTGGCGCCCGGCCCGACCGCCTGCCGCAGCGCCTGCACGAAGCGCTCCTCGAGCTGGCGCGTGCGCAGCGCGCTCGCCCGCTCGTCGAGCAGGAAACGGAAATGGTCGCCCTCGCGCCCGAGGAGCTGGCAATTGGCGGCGAGCTGGCGCGCCGGGCCCTTGAGCTCGAGCTGCGCGAGGAGCTCCGGCCAGTCGCCGCCCGTGGCGGGCGCCGCGGCCGGTGCGGCTTTCGCCGGCGTCGCCGCCGGCACCGACGGCGCGCGCCGGCCTACGGGCTCGCGCTGGCTCGCGTCGACTTCAGCCGTGCGGAAGGCCAGCATCCGCAGCAGCGTCATCTCGAAGCCCGTGCGCGGGTCAGGCGCGAGCTCGAGGTCGCGCCGGCCCGTGATCGCGAACTGGAAGCCGATCTGGAGGTCCTCCGGCGCCATCGCCGCGGCCAGGGCGTCGAGGATCGCGGGCGGGTGCGTCTCGTCCTCGCCGAGCCCCGGCACGGCCTGGCGCAGCGCGACCTTCTGCAGCAGGGCCGCGATCTCGTCGAGCAGCTGGCCGTAATCCGGCGTGAACTCGTCGATTTCGGCGACCGCGGCGAAGAGGCCGCTGGCGTCGCGCGCCGCGAGCCGCTCCACGAGCCGGACGACCTGCTGGCGGTCGACCGTGCCGAGCATCGCACGGGCGTCCGCCTCGGTGACGCGGCCTCCGCCGAAGGCAAGCATCTGGTCGAGCAGCGACAGCGCGTCGCGCAGGCTCCCGTCCGCCGCTCGCGCGAGCAGGTCGACGGCCGGTGCCTCGAAGGCGATGCCCTCCGACCCGAGGATCTGCGAGAGCCGGCCGGCGATCAACGAGGCCGGCAGCCGCTTCAGGTTGAATTGCAGGCAGCGAGAAAGCACGGTGACGGGCAGCTTCTGCGGGTCGGTCGTCGCGAGCAGGAACTTGACGTGCGGGGGCGGCTCCTCGAGCGTCTTCAGCAGCGCGTTGAAGGAATGCGCCGACAGCATGTGCACCTCGTCGATGAGGTAGACCTTGTAGCGGCCCCGCGTCGGCAGGTACTGCACGTTGTCGAGCAGGTCGCGCGTGTCGTCGACCTTCGTTCGGGAGGCCGCATCCACCTCGATGAGGTCCACGAAGCGTCCCTCGTCGATCTCGCGGCAGGCCGCGCACTCCCCGCAGGGCTCCGAGCCGACGCCGCGCTCGCAGTTGAGCGAGCGCGCGAGGATACGCGCGATCGTCGTCTTGCCGACGCCGCGCGTGCCGGTGAACAGGAAGGCGTGGTGGACCCGGCCCGAGTCGAGCGCGTTGACGAGCGCCTGGCGCACGTGCTCCTGGCCGACCAGCTCGGAGAAATTCCGGGGCCGCCACTTGCGCGCGAGGACGAGGTAGCTCATCGGTCTCCTTCGTGCCA
>DASSUY010000259.1:0-3965 GCA_035706525.1 Steroidobacteraceae bacterium | reverse complement strand
GGTCGGTTACGGCCTGGCGCGATGCGACCGGCCAACTGAACCTTGCGAACCTCACGAAGCCGGCGGGCGAGGGGGCAGCCGAGGCGGAGGTGGCAGTGCAGACGCCCGCACCTGCCGCGGAGTCGGCTCCGCCTGCCGATGCTGCGGCACAGGCGTCGCCCGCATTCTCGTTCAGCGCACCGGACATCGAGTTGAAGGGCGTCGCCGTCGACGTCGAGGACCGCCAGCCGGAGCCGCCGATCAGGCTGAAGCTCGACCCGTTCAACCTCCGCATCACGGGGTTCTCGAACGCGCCGGACGCGAGGATCGGCATCGTCACCGACACGAAGGTCGACGGGCGCGCGACGCTTTCCGCGGACCTGCAGTACGGCTTCGCCGACGGCAAGCTCGAGGGCACGGCCAAGGTCGCGGACTTCGACATGACCGTGATCCAGCCCTACCTCGACCGCTACACGAAGCTCGACCTGCTGCGCGGTTCGCTCACGAGCGAGGTGGCCGTGACGCTCCTCGCCGACGGCGGCTTCGCGGCGGAGGGGCTCGTGCAGGTGGACCGCCTGCGCAGCGTCGACAAGGAGATGCAGGAGGACTTCATCAAGTGGGAGCGGCTGCGCGCCGAGGGCTTCAGCTACGACGGGCGGTCGGCGAAGCTGCGCATCAAGACCCTGCGCCTGAAGGCGCCGTATGCGCGCGTGATCATCGCGAAGGACCAGACGGTCAACGTCGCCGAGATCATGACGCCGGCGAAGCCCGCGCCCGCCTACCAGGCGACCGTGCAGGTCGCGGCTCCCGAGGGGCCGCCGCCGCAGGAGACGCAAGTCCGGCTCGACACGGTCGCGATCGAGAACGGCTCGCTGAACTTCGCCGACTTCTGGATCCAGCCGAACTACGCGGTCAGCATCGCGGCGCTGAACGGCACGGTCGTCGGGCTTTCCTCGGATCCGAAGTCGCGCGCCAAGCTCGACCTCGAGGGCAAGGTCGACCGCTACGCGCCCGCGACGATCAGCGGCGAGATGAACCTGCTGTCGGCGACGCTGTTCACGAACATCCGCCTGCAGTTCGCGGGCGTCGACATGACTTCGGTGACGCCGTACTCGGGCCGCTTCGCCGGCTACAAGATCGAGAAGGGCAAGCTCTCGGTGGACGTGACCTACCACGTCGAGAACCGCTCGCTGGACGCGAAGCAGAAGTTCGTGATCGACCAGCTGCAGCTCGGCGAGAAGGTCGAGAGCCCGGATGCCGTGTCTCTGCCGCTGAAGCTCGCGGTCGCGTTGCTCAAGGACCGGAACGGCGTCATCGACATCGACCTGCCGATGACCGGCAGCCTCGACGACCCGAAGTTCCGCCTTGGGCCCCTGATCTGGAAGGCCTTCGTCGGGCTCCTGACCAAGGTCGCGACGGCGCCCTTCAAGCTGATCGGCAGCCTCTTCGGCGGCGGGCCGGACATCAACATCCTCGAGTTCGACCCCGGCGCCACGGCGCTCGCGCCGGCGGGGGTCGAGAAGATGGCCTCCGTGAAGAAGGCGCTCATCGAGCGGCCGTCGCTGCAGCTCGACGTGCCGATGGCGTACTCCACCGAGCTCGATGGCGGGCTGATCGCGAAGCGGGCGCTGGATGCGGCGCTCGGCAAGCTCGCCGGCAGCCGCCGGAAGCTCCTGGGCGGACGGCCGGGCGAGGAAGAGGTGGCCGCCATGCTCGCGGAGCCGGAGGAGCGCTTCGAGCTGCTCGCGCAGCTGCACCGCGCGGAAGCAGGCAAGGAGGCGCCGCTCCCGGGCGAGGCGGCGGCCTACGAGGCGCTCAAGAAGAAGGAGCGGACGCCCGAGGCGCTCACGGCCGCCATCGGGGCGATCGAGGACGCGTGGATGGAGAAGCACCCCGCGACGCCCGAACAGCTCGAGGCGCTCGGCAAGGCCCGCGCCCAGGCCGTCCAGGACGCGCTGCTCGCCGGGGGCGAGATCGATCCTTCGCGAGTCTTCCTGATCGGCGCCAACTCGCAGGCGGGGGAGGACGGCAAGGTGAAGCTGGAGCTGTCGCTGAAGTAGGACAAAAAGGGGACGCTCACCTTTTTTCGCGTCGCGATGGTGCGCAACATGTGGTCGCGGCTTGGGCAAAAAAGGTGAGCGTCCCCTTTTAGTCCTGTCCCAGCTCCTTGATGTTTTCCTTGACGTCCCGTATCGAGACGCTCCCCTCCAGCGACCGCGCGAACGCGCTCACGAAGGCGTTGTGCAGGACGCTCACGACCGTCTCCAGGAGTCCCGCGTCGGGATCCTCGATCGTGCCGCTGAACGGGATCCGCGCCGCGACCTGCCCGCTCTCGTCGTCCTCCAGCACTTCCGCCGCGAAGTCGACGAGGCCCTCCCACAGCCGCTTGAACGGGTTCTTCTCCGGCTCGCCGCTCCGGTAGATGTCGACCTCCCGCATGATCGGCTTCGCATAGCCCTCGAACTTCCCGTCGGCGGCCGCGAGTTCCGTGTACAGCTCGAAGTCGCCGCTCTCGGCGTCCGCCTTGATGTACTCGCGCAGCCAGGGGTTCACCTTGGGCAGCTGCACGTTCTTGACCGTCAGGTTGACGTCGAAGGTCGGCGTCTTCGCCCAGGGATTCGCGCGGCCCGCGACCGCCGCCGAGCCGTTCCCGAGGACCGTCGCCGTTCCCCGGAACCCGGCGAAGGCCTCCTGGCCCGCCGGCACGACGTTCGTCATGTTCGTGATCTCGCCCTCGACCTGCGTTGCGACCAGCGCGTCTTTCGCGGCGATGCCCGGCGCGCGGAACGTGATCGTCCCGCCGTGCGCGCGTACGGTGTTGAACCGGAAGGGAAACAGGTTCTCGAGCTGGCCGCCCCAGTTGACGCCGGTGCCGAGCTGCGAGGCATCCGCGGACTCGGCGCGCACGAGGTTCAGCTTCGGCGCGAAGAGCTCGCACTCGGCGACGATGCGCCCACGCAGGAGGTGGCGCCACTCCACGGAGAAGTCGATGCGGTCGGCCTGGAAGAAGGGCGTCGCCTGCTTCTCCGCGCCGGTCTTCTCGATGGTCACGCCCTCGATGCCGTAGGCCCCGCGCCAGAGCGCGACGTCGACTTCCTCGACGTGGCCGTCGTAGTTCGGCAGCGCCATCAGCCCCTTGTTGACCTGGTCCTTCAGGACGTAGGGCAGCGCGATGCGCGCGGCCACGAGCACGACGACGACGATCGCGACCGTCCACAGGAGCCGGTACCGGACGAGCATCAGGCGGCTTCCCGGTAATCCGGTCGTTCGGCGGACGGCTTCTCCACCGCCCGCGACCCGCCGAGGCAGGCCGTGAACTCCGCGCCGAACAGGAAGATCTGCGCCGAGTAGTAGAGCCACAGCAGCAGCGCCGCGAAGGAGGCCGCCGCGCCGAAGGCCGAGGGCTGCGTCGAGCGCGCGAGGTAGAAGCCGATCGCCCAGCGTCCCAGCTGGAACAGCAGCGCCGTCACGAACGCGCCGAGCAGGATGGGCCGCCAGGCGATGCGCCGCGCCGGCAGGTAGCGGTAGATCAACGCGATCAGGACGGCAACCAGCGCCACCGAGATCGCGAAGTCGAGCACGGCCGTCAGCACGACGTAGCCCGTGTAGTGCCGCACGAGGTAGCCGCGAAGCGCGGCGAGCGCGATCGAGACCGTGAGCGAGACCAGCAGCAGGAAGCCGATCGCGAGGATGAGCCCGAAGGAGAGGATGCGCGCGCGCAGGAAGCCGCGGAAGCCCTTGGGCGCGAGTCGCGTCGTGCCCCAGACCTTCTGCAGCGCCGCGTCCAGGGCCGAGAAGACCGTGCTTGCGCCGGCAAGCAGCGTCACGACGCTGACCGCCGTCGCCCAGAGGCCGCTCGTCGTCTGCGAGCTCTTCATGGCGGCGAGCAGCGGGACCGCGACGCCCGCCCCGAACAGCGCGGTCAGCTGCGCCGCCAGCTGGCGCGTCGCGGTCTCGGCGCCGACGATCCAGCCCGTGAGCGTCAC
>DASSUY010000258.1:0-12913 GCA_035706525.1 Steroidobacteraceae bacterium | reverse complement strand
CCGGCCGGAACGTTTTTCGGGATCGGCAGGGTCTCGAGCGCGGCCTGCAGGGCCCGGACGAAGAGCGCCCCGGTCTCCGCCGGGAGCCGGCCACGAACTGAGAGTGACCCGTCCGGCTCGTAGAACCAGAGCAGGCTCTGGTCCCGCTGCTGGATCTCCTCGCGGGAGAGCTCCTCGGCGTCCAACGCCCGGCGATATCCCCGCACTACGCTCTCGACATGGCTGGCCGTGCCATGGAGTGCGATGTTCAGTAGGTAGTCCTCATTCGCCGCATCCGCGACCCGGGTGATCTCTCGCGCCTTGAAGTAGCTGACTCGACCCTCCGCCATCGCCGCCGCAACCTTCGGCAGCGTCGCAAGCGCGCGCGCCACTCGCACCTTCTCCCGCGCGGCTCCGAGCCCGATCCCGCACTTCCAGTTGAGCCAGTGCGCGCAGGACTTCACGCCCCACTCGGCCCAGCCGTTCCGTCGATCGAGCTCCGCCACCAGCGCGAGGAAGCGCGCATTCGCCGCGTTCAAATGCCCAGCCAGGGTCGTGATCTCGGCCACCAGCGCAGGCGTCGAAAGCCCGGAAAACTCCCTGTCCATAGCTCTTCTCCTGAGCCTGTGTTTTCATACAGTACGCTATCAGATTGCCGTGAAAACACAAGCATTCCGGAGCACACCACATGAGCTTGATGTTAGGCTCACTTGAGCCGATAATGATCGCGGGAGGTGACGACACCATGGCCGTCCCCACAGACCGCGTCGCCCGCATCCTCGGCCTCAAGCCGAGCGTCCGCTCGGTCGCCGACATCGCGGAGGCGGTCGAGTCCGGCCTGCCGAAGCTGAGCCTCGAGCGCGTCGTCGAGCGCGCCGGCATCGAGGGCCCCGCCCGCGCGAAGCTGATGCAGCGCGTCGTGCCCGCCGCGACGTACAAGCGCCGCCATCGCCTGAAGCTCGTCGAGAGCGAGAAGACCGAGCGCCTCGCGCGCGTGATCGCGCTCGCCGAGATGCTCTGGGACGACGAGGCCGAGGCGCGCCGCTTCCTCTCGACGCCGCACCCGGAGCTGAACGGACGCAAGCCCATAGAGGCCGCGCTCACCGAGCTCGGCGCGCGCCAGGTCGAGGACATCGTCAACCGCGCGCTCTACGGCCTCCCCGCCTGATCCGCCGCCGTGCGTTTCTACCGCATCGCGGACTCCCGCCACGCGCCGGAGAGCGGCGAAGGCGCGCGCCTGCACGGCGGCCGCTGGAATTCACCCGGCCGCGCCGTGATCTACGCCTGCGAGACGCAGACCGGCGCCATGCTCGAGAAACTCGTGCACACGAACGGCCGCATGCCGAAGCACCAGGTCTGCGTGACTTTCGAGGCGCCCGACTCGCTCGAGGTCACGACGCTGGACGCGAGGACCGTCAAGGACTGGGCGGCCGCCGACATGATCGCGAGCCGCAAGGCCGGCGACGCCTGGCTGGAGAAGGCCGAAACCGCGGTGCTGCGCGTGCCGAGCGTCGTCTTCGACGTCGAGCGGAATGTCCTCATCAATCCGGCGCACGCGGATTTTCGAAAGATCAAGGTCGTGGGCACGGAGCCCGTGCGCTGGGACCAGCGGCTGTTCGAGGAGCGATCCGCTAGATCGAAGTCCTTAGGCTGATCAGCTCCGGGAAAAAACCCTTCTTCAGCACGTGCTCGAGGTACCCCACGCCGCTCGACCCGCCCGTGCCGCGCTTGAAGCCGATGATCCGCTCCACCGTCTTCAGGTGCGCGAAGCGCCACTGCTGCAGGCGGTACTCGAGGTCCACGAGCTTCTCGGCGAGCTCGTAAAGGTCCCAATGCCCCGTCGAGTCGCGGTACACGGCGAGCCAGGCCGCTTCCACCGCGGGATGCGCCAGGTAGGGCTGCGTCCAGTCGCGCTCCGTGCACTCCGCCGGGATGTCGAAGCCGCGCCGCGCCAGCAGGCGGATCGACTCGTCGTAGAGCGACGGCGAGGCGAGCTCGCGCTTCAGCGCCGAGTGCGCCTGCTTGTCCTTCGCGTGCACCTCGATCAGCCGCGGCTCCTTGTTGCCGAGCATGAACTCGAGCAGCCGGTATTGCCAGGACTGGAAGCCGGAGCTGCGGCCGAGCGAGTCGCGGAACTTCGTGTAGTCCGAGGGCGTCATCGTCGAGAGCACTTCCCAGGACTGGATCAGCTGCGTCTGGATGCGCGCGACGCGCGAGAGCATCTTGAACGCGGGCTCGAGGTCGTCGGCGCGGATCTGCGCGCGCGTTGCCGCGAGCTCGTGCAGGCAGAGCTTGATCCACAGCTCGCTCGCCTGGTGCATGACGATGAACAGCATCTCGTCGTGCTGGCCCGAGAGCGGCTTCTGGGCGTCCAGCACCTTGTCGAGCTGCAGGTACTGGCCGTAGCTGATCGACTTGTCGAGATCCCAGTGGATCCCGGCCATCGGGTCGTCGGGCTTCCTGTCCTTCGGGTCGCTCATTCGGCGTCCGGCTGCGCCTCGGGGCGCGTCGACGCGAACGCCGGCAGCGTCATCAGGTGCGCGTCGATCGCGACCAGCGCGGGGTAGGGCTTCACGTCCAGATGATAGCGCCGCGCGTTGTACATCATCGGCACGAGGCAGAGGTCCGCCATGGTGACGCTGCCCCCATATAAATGTCTCCGGCCGTCGCCGTGGCGGCGGGCCAGCTCCTCGAGGGCCGCGAACCCCTGCGCGATCCAGTGCCGCACCCAGTCCGCGACCGGCCCGTCACCCTGCCCCAGCGTCCCGCGGAGGTAGTTCAGCACGCGCAGGTTCTGCAGCGGGTGGATGTCGCAGGCGACGGCCAGCGCCATCTGCCGGACGATCGCGCGGCCGGCGAAGTCGACGGGCAGGAGCGGCGGCTCGGGGTGCGTTTCCTCCAGGTACTCGATGATCGCGAGCGACTGGGCGAACACGCGGCCCTCGTCCTCGAGCGCGGGCACGCGCTCCTGCGGGTTCACCTCGTGGTAGGACTCGCTGTACTGCTGCCCGCCGTCGCGCACCAGGTGCACCGGCACCGTGCCGTGCGGGATGCCCTTGAACGCGAGCGCGATGCGCACGCGCCAGGCGGCGGAACTGCGCCAATAGGAAAATAACTTCATGCCGTCGTCACCGTGTGCTCGAGTAGCCCGACGCCGTCGACGCCGGCGCGCACGCGGTCGCCCGGCTGCAGGCGCCCGACGCCCGCGGGCGTCCCCGTGAAGACGAGGTCGCCCGCCTGCAGCGCGAACCAGGTCGCGAGCTCGGCGAGCACTTCGGGGATGTTCCAGATCATGTCCGCGATGTCGCCCTGCTGGCGAAGCGTGCCGTTGACCTCCAGCCAGATCCGCCCGCGCGCGGGATGGCCGACGTCGGCCGCGCGGGCGATCGCGGACACGGGCGCCGAATGGTCGAAGCCCTTCGCCGTGTCCCAGGGGCGGCCCTCTTGTTTCAGTTTCAACTGCACGTCGCGGCGGGTCAGGTCGTTGCCGACCGCGTAGCCGAAGATCTCGCGCGGGCCCGCGAGCGCGACGACCAGCTCGACCTCGTGGTGCAGGTCGGCGGTCCGCGGCGGGTACGGCACGGCGCTGCCCGAGGCGACGACGGCGTCGGCGGGCTTCGTGAAGAAGAAGGGCGGCGCGCGAAGGTCCGTCGCGCCCATCTCTCGCGCGTGCTCGGGATAGTTGCGCCCCACGCAGAAGATGCGCCGCACGGGAAACAGCAGCGCGGACCCCGCGACCGCGACGGCCGGGCGGGAAGCGGCGGGTACGGCATGTTGATCGGCCACGCGGCGGGTACACTAACCGAAAGCAGGCAGGTGGGCCACATGAGCATCTGGTTCCGGCAGTTCAAGGTCGATGAGTTGGGCGCGTTCCAGCACGACACGATGGGCGCGCACCTCGGCATCGAGATCTCCGCGATCGGCGACGACTACCTCGAGGCGCGCATGCCCGTGGACGGCCGCACGATGCAGCCGGACCGGATCCTGCACGGCGGCGCCTCGGTCGCGCTCGCCGAGACGCTCGGCAGCGTCGGCGGCACGATGTGCGTCGACCGCGAGCGCTTCCAGGTCGTCGGCCAGGAGATCAACGCGAACCACCTGCGGCCAGTTACGGGCGGCCACGTGACGGGCCGCGCGTCGCCGATCCACCTCGGCCGGCGCAGCCAGGTCTGGAACATCGAGATCCGCGACGACCGCGGGCGGCTCGTCTGCGTGTCGCGGCTCACGATCGCCGTCGTCGACCGCCAGCCGCGCTAGCCGGGTCTATACTGCCGCGATGCGCGCCGCGATCCTCACTCTCCTCGCGACCCTGCTCTCCGCCTGCGGGCAGACGGGCGCGCTCTACCTGCCGGACGAGAGCGTTGAGACGCCCGTCGAGATCCGCGGCCCCGCGGCGCCGCAGCCGGCGAAGCCGGAAGACGAGCCGAAGAAGGACGAGAAACCCGCACAGCCGCCGGAGCCCTGACCCGTGGCCAAGCCCGGGAAGCTCTGGCTGGTGGACGGCTCGTCCTACCTCTACCGCGCGTTCTTCGCGCTGCCGCAGTTGACCTCCTCCACCGGCGCGCCGACCGGCGCCCTGCTCGGCGTGCTCAACATGCTGAACAAGCTGCTGAAGGAGGAGGACCCCGAGCTGATCGCGGTCGTGATGGACGCGCCGGGCCGCACGTTCCGCGACGACCTGTTCGACCAGTACAAGGCCCACCGGCCGACGATGCCGGACGAGCTGCGCGCGCAGGTGGCGCCGCTCCTCGAGGCGATCCCGGCGCTCGGGCTCCCGCTGCTGCGCATCGAGGGCGTCGAGGCCGACGACGTGATCGGCACGCTCGCCGACCGCGCGAGCGCGGCCGGCTACGAGGTCGTGATCTCGACGGGCGACAAGGACATGGCGCAGCTCGTCAACGACCGCATCACGCTCGTCAACACGATGTTCGACACGCGGCTGGACCGCGCGGGCGTGAAGGCGAAGTTCGACGTGATGCCGGAGCAGATCGTCGACTACCTCGCGCTGGTGGGCGACAGCTCGGACAACATCCCCGGCGTGCCGAAGGTCGGCCCGAAGACCGCGGCCAAGTGGCTCGCCGAACACGGGAGCGCCGCGGGCATCGTCGCGAACGCCGCCGCCATCTCCGGCAAGGTCGGGGAGAGCCTCCGCGACAACCTCGCGACGCTCGAGCTCTCGCGCAAGCTCGCGACCATCCGCCGCGACCTCGAGCTCCCCTACTCGCCTGCGGAGCTGCGCCGCCAGCCGCCGCAGGCGGAAGCGCTGGCCGCGCTCTACAAGCGCTTCGAACTCAACTCGCTGCTGCGACAGCTGGGCGCTTCGCCCGTCGCGCCGGCGCCGGCCCCGCCGGTTGCCGCGAGCGAGCCGGAGGCCCGCCCTGCGCCGCCGCCGCGCGCCTACGAGACGGTCACGACGCCGCAGCAGCTGGATTCCTGGATCGCCGCGCTCGAAAAAGCGGAGCTCTTCGCCTTCGACACCGAGACCACGAGCCTCGACTACATGCAGGCCGAGATCGTCGGCGTCTCCTTCTGCATCGAGCCGGGCAAGGCGGCGTACGTGCCGCTCGCGCACGACTACCCCGGCGCGCCCGAGCAGCTCGACCGGGCGGCGACGCTCGCGCGGCTGAAGCCGCTGCTCGAGGACCCGAATCGGCCGAAGGTCGGCCACCACCTGAAGTACGACGCCCACGTGCTCGCCTGCGCCGGCATCGCGCTCGCCGGCATGCGCTACGACTCCATGCTGGAGTCCTACGTGCTGAACTCGACCGCGACCCGGCACGACATGGACTCCTGCGCGAAGCTCTACCTCGGCGTCGAGACCATCAAGTACGAGGACGTCGCAGGCAAGGGCGCCAAGCAGCTGACGTTCAACCAGGTCCCGGTCGACACGGCCTCCCTCTACTCGGCCGAGGACGCGGACGTCACGCTGCAGCTGCACCGCGTGCTGCACGCGAAACTCGAGCAGGAGCCGCGGCTGCTCGCGATCTACGAGGACATCGAGCAGCCGCTCGTGCCCGTGCTGCTCGCCATGGAGCACCACGGCGTGCTCGTGGACCGCGAGAAGCTCAGGCGCCAGAGCGGCGAGATCGCGAAGCGCCTCGCGGAGCTCGAGCAGGAGGCCCACGCCTCGGCGGGCCAGCCCTTCAACCTCGACTCGCCGCGCCAGCTGCAGGAGATCCTGTTCACGAAGCAGGGGCTGCCCGTGACGCAGAAGACGCGCACGGGCCAGCCGTCCACGGCGGAAGAAGTGCTCGAGGCGCTCGCGGAGCGCTATCCCCTGCCGCGGATCATCCTCGAGTATCGCGGCCTCGCGAAGCTCCGCTCGACCTACACCGAGAAGCTCCCGGAACAGATCGACGCGAAGACCGGGCGCGTGCACACGTCCTACCACCAGGCCGTCGCGATCACCGGGCGTCTCTCCTCCAGCGACCCGAACCTGCAGAACATCCCGATCCGCACGGCCGAGGGCCGCCGCATCCGCCAGGCCTTCGTGGCGCCGCCCGGCAAGGTCCTGCTCTCCGCCGACTACTCGCAGATCGAGCTTCGCATCATGGCGCACCTCTCGGGGGACGCCGGGCTCGCGCGCGCCTTCGCGGAGGACGGCGACATCCACCGCGCGACCGCGGCGGAGGTCTTCGAGCTGCCGCCGGAGCAGGTGACGAGCGAGCAGCGCCGCGCGGCGAAGGCGATCAACTTCGGCCTCATCTACGGCATGTCGGCCTTCGGCCTCGCGCGTCAGCTCGGGATCGAGCGCCAGGCGGCGCAGGAATACGTCGGCCGCTATTTCGGCCGCTATCCGGGCGTGAAGGACTACATGGACCGCACGCGGGCCACCGCGCGCGAGCAGGGCTACGTGGAGACGGTCTTCGGCCGGCGCCTCTACCTGCCGGACATCCGCTCGCGCGACCGGAACCTGCAGCAGTACGCCGAGCGCAGCGCCATCAACGCGCCGATGCAGGGCACCGCCGCCGACATCATCAAGCGCGCCATGATCCGCGTGCACGCCTGGCTCGCCGGGTCGAAGGCGCCGGCGCAGATGGTGCTCCAGGTGCACGACGAGCTCGTGCTGGAGGTCGAGGAATCGTCCGTCGGACAGGTGCGGCAGAAGCTGGTCGAGCTGATGTGCGGCGCCGCCGAACTCGCCGTGCCGCTGAAGGTCGAGACGGGCACGGGACCCGACTGGGACGCGGCCCACTGAGGTTGAACTTTCAGGGAGGGCCCTCATCTAACCCGACGAGCGCCGTGAGACGCTCCCCGCTTCCCTCCCTGAGCGGGTTACCCGGATTGCATCCCCAAGCCGGGTATGGCCCGGCGGTCCTCACGGATCGCCGGGCGCTTTTATGTGCCCCGCCAGCATGGCCTCCAGCGCGGCCCGCGCCGCGTCGACGCCCTCGCCCGTCTCCGCCGAGAAGAGCTGCGCACCCGCGCGCGTGCCGAGCGTCGCCCGGGCCGCCGCGAGCACAGCCTTCGCCTCCGCCCGGGCGAGCTTGTCGCACTTGCTGAGGAGGACGTGCGAAGGCAGCCCGCGGGCCGCCGCATAGGCGAGCATGGCCTCGTCGCTCTCGCCGAAGCCCCGGCGCGCATCCACCACGATCAGGAGGCCCGCGAGCGAGTCGCGTCCCGAAAAATACGCTTCCATGAGCCGGGCCCAGGCGGCCCGGACCGCCGGCGGCACGCGGGCGTGTCCATAGCCGGGAAGGTCCACGAGCCGCCGTCCCGGCAGCAGCTCGAAGAGGTTCACGGCCTGGGTCCGTCCCGGGGTCGCGCTCGTGCGCGCGAGGTCCCGCTGGCCGACGATCGCATTCAGCGCGCTGGATTTCCCGCTGTTGGAGCGCCCGGCGATCGCGACCTCGTAGCCGGAATCGTCGCCGAAGCCGGCGGGCCCGGTGGCGGATTTCAGGAATCGGGCCTTGGAATACCGGGACATATATAATTCTGGCATGAAAAAAATCGCATTCGGCTTCGTCTTCGCCTCCCTGGCGGTCGCGGGACCTTCGTCGGCAGGGGATGCCAGCCTCGGTTCGCAGAAGGCGGGCGTCTGCGCCGCCTGCCACGGCCCGACGGGCTCGAGCCCGAGCCCCGAATGGCCGAACCTCGCGGGACAGGGCGAGCCCTACATCGTGCAGCAGCTCACCGCGTTCAAGAGCGGCGCCCGGGTCAATGCCCTCATGACGCCGATGGCCGTCATGCTCTCCGAGCAGGACATGGCTGACCTCGGGGCGCATTTCGCCCAGCAGACGCCGGCCGGCGGCGAGGCGGACGCCTCGAACTGGAAGGCGGGCGAGAAGCTCTACCGCGGCGGCGACGAGGAGCGCGGGATTCCGGCCTGCATCGCCTGCCACGGCCCCGAGGGCCGCGGCAACGGGCCGGCCAAATACCCGGCACTGCGCGCCCAGCACGCGGTCTATACCTTCAACCAGCTCAAGGCTTTCCGCGACGGCAGCCGCAAGTCCGCCGGCAACGACATCATGCGCGCCGTCACCGAGCGCATGACTGACGCGGAAATGCAGGCCCTCGCCTCCTACCTGCAGGGACTCCGATGAACCACAGAATCACCGCCCTCTTCGCAACGCTCGCGCTGCTCGCGGCCTGCGGGCAGGACGCGCCGCCGGCCGACGCACCAGAAGCCGCAGCTCCCCCGCCGCCGGCCGAGACCGCCGACGCGGCCCCCGCGGAGGCGCCGGCCGAGAAACCCGCCGACGCCAGCGACGGCGAAACCGTCGAGGCGGCGGTGAGCTCGACGAGCCCGATCGCCGCCGCCGTCGCCGCGACGACGCCCGCGACGCCGTCGGGCGACCTCGGCCGCTGGAAGGCGGGCCAGAACTTCACGCAGTTCCCGGTCGCCCAGCCGGTCGACACGCCCCCCGGCAAGGTCGAGGTCGTGGAGGGCTTCTGGTACGGCTGCGGCCACTGCGCGGCGCTCGAGCCCCGGGTCGAGTCCTGGCAGAAGTCGAAGCCGGACTGGATCGTGCTGAAGCGCCTGCCGGTCATCTGGAACGAGGTCACGACCGAGGACGCGCGGCTCTACTACGCCATCGAGTCGCTGGGCCTCGTCGACAAGCTGCACGCCGAGGTCTTCCGCGAGATCCACACCCGCAAGCACCCGATCACGGTGATCCGGGGCGGGCGCGTGGACAAGGCCGCGACCGAGAAGGCCGCGCGCGAGTTCCTGGCGGCGAACGGCGTTTCCGCCGCGGATTTCGCGAAAGTCTACCGGTCCTTCTCGACCGAGAACAAGCTGCGCCAGGCCGCGAACCTCTCGCGCCGCTACCTGATGGACCACACGCCGATGTTCGTCGTGCATGGCAAGTATTTGACGGACGCCGACATGGCGGGCGGCGTCGACGGGCTGTTCCAGCTCGTGAACGACCTCGCCGCGCGCGAGCACGACGGCACCTGACCGGCAGCCGCCCGCGTGCTGAACTGCTTCGTACCGGGCAACCAGGGCCTCTCGAGGCTCGACCCGCCGCCGGCGGACATCCCCGAGGAATGCGTCTGGGTCGACCTGCTCGAGCCGACGCTCACCGAGGAGCGGGCCGTCGAGCGGCTGCTCGCGATCGACGTGCCCTCGCGCGAGGAAATGCGGGAAATCGAGACCTCCTCGCGCCTGTACGAGGAGAACGGCACGCTCTACATGACGGCGACGGTCGTCACCAAGATCGACACCGACCGGCCCGAGTCGGCGGCCATCACCTTCATCCTCTCCCACAACCGGCTGATCACGAACCGGTACGTCGATCCGCTGCCCTTCCGGCGCTTCGTTGCCTACTCGGAGCGGCATCCGGCGGCCGCGACCAGCGCGGCCGCGATCCTCGCGGGGCTCCTCGAGTCCGTCATCGAGCGCACCGCCGACGTCCTCGAGCGCGTGGGCCTCGGCCTCGACGAGCTGTCCGCGGGCGTCTTCGCGGCGCCGGCGCCCGGGAGCGTCCAGCGCACCCGCGACCTTCGCGGCGTCATGGAGCGGATCGGGCGTGACGGGGACCTGACCTCGAAGGCCCGGGAGAGCCTCGTGACGCTGTCCCGGCAGCTGACTTTCATCATGCAGTCGTCGGCCGTGCAGCTGCCGAAGGAGCTCGCGCCGCGGTACCGCAGCATGCAGCGCGACGTGCTGGCGCTTTCCGACCATGCCTCCTTCCTCGCCAACAAGTCGAGCTTCATGCTCCAGGCGACACTCGGCCTCATCAACATCGAGCAGAACAACATCATCAAGATCTTCTCGGTGGCCGCGACCATGCTGCTGCCGCCGACCCTGATCGCGAGCATCTACGGAATGAACTTTCGCCACCTGCCGGGCCTCGAAAGCCACTACGGCTACGCGGCGGCCCTCGTCCTGATGCTCGTCTCGGCCGTGGTCCCTTACCTCTATTTCAGGCGGCGAGGCTGGATCTGACGGGGGGACCCCCTTTTCTTTGTACAGAACGTTCTGTACAGTTCGCCCCCATGCCCAAGTTGCCGTCCACCCGCGACCGGATCCTGGCCGCGGCCCGCCAGATCGTCGAGCGCGAAGGCGCCGGCGCCCTCACCTACGAGGGCCTGGTGCAGGCGAGCGGGATCACGCGCGGCGGCATCACCTACCACTTCCCGACCAAGGAAGCCCTGCTCCGGGGCCTCCTGGACGACGACTTCCGACAATGGGATGACGCGGAGGCGGCGCTCACGCCGACAGACTGCGACCCGGAGACGGCGAAACTCCTCGGATTCATCCGGACACTGACGGCGCAGGACGAGTCCCACCGTCGGTTCCTCTGCGGAATGCTGTCGGCAGCGACCCTCGATCCATCGCTGATGGATCCCTGCCGGCAGGAATTGCGCGATCGCCTCGGCCGCAAGCAGTGGACCGACCGCGACCTGCGCCTGCACCTCGTGCACCTCGCGGCCGAGGGGCTCATGTGGCAGGAACTGTTCCAGATGTACTCGATGCCGGGGCCGGCCCGTGCGCGCCTCGTCTCGTTGATGGAGGAACTCGCCCGCGAATGGGGCGGCGGGCCCTCCCGGACCGGACTCGCGAAGGAAGCCTGACGTATGCGCAAATTGACCGGAATCGCGGCGGCCCTACTCGTCTCCGCCTGCGGCGGCGGACAGCAGCACCAGATGCCGCCGCCCGACGTGAACGCCGCACGGGTCGTGCAGAAGTCCGTCACGGAGTGGGACGAGTACAGCGGCCACGTCGAGGCGATCGACGCCGCGGAGATCCGCCCGCGCGTCGCCGGGCACCTGTACCGCGTGCACTACGACGAGGGCGGCATGGTCGAGAAGGGCCAGCTCCTCTTCACGATCGACCCCCGCGAGTACAAGGCCGCCGCGGAGGCCGCGGCCGCGGACGCGACCCGCGCCGAGGCCCGCGTCGCGCTCGCGCGCGAGGAGCTGAAGCGCGCCGAGGAGCTGATCGGCGAGCGGGCGATCTCCCAGGGCGAGCTGGACCAGCGCCGCATGGAGGCGCAGCAGGCGGAGGCCGACGTGCTCGCCGCGCGCGCCAACCACGAGCGCGCGAAGCTCAACCTCGGCTTCACCTACGTCACCGCGCCGTTCGCCGGCCGCGCGGGCGAGGCGCGGGTCAAGCCCGGCAACGTCGTCGTCCCGAACCAGACCTTGCTCACGACGCTCGTCTCCGTCGACCCCGTCTACGTCACCTTCACCGCGGACGAGCGCGCGTACCTGCGCTACCAGGAGCTCGCGCGCAACGGCAACCGCGAGAGCTCGCGCGAGGCCGCCTCGGCGGTCAAGGTCGCGCTCGCGAACGAGGAGGGCTTCCCGCACGAGGGCAAGCTCGACTTCCTGGACAACGCCCTCGACCCCGCCTCGGGCACGATCCGCGCGCGCGCCGTCGTGCCGAACCCCGACGGCGCGCTGACGCCCGGCCTCTTCGCGCGCGTGCGCCTCGTCGGCGAGACGCGGAAGGACGCGCTACTGATCAACGAGCAGGCGGTGCTGACCGACCAGGACCGCCGCTACGTGTACGTCGTCGGCGAGAAGAACGCGGCGGAGCGCCGCGACGTGAAGCTGGGCGCCCAGGTCGAGGGGCTCGTGATCGTGGAGTCCGGGCTGAAGCCGGGCGACCGCGTCATCGTCAACGGCATGCGCAAGATCTTCTTCCCGGGCCAGCCCGTGAACCCGCACGACGTGCCGATGGACCAGCCGAACCTGCCGACGCCCCAGCAGCAGCCGGCGCAGCAGCCCGCAGGCTGAGCCGCGATGTCGAAGCACACCGACTTTTCCCGGATCTTCATCGACCGCCCGATCCTCGCGACGGTGCTGTCGACGCTGATCCTCGTCGCCGGCCTCATGGCGATCCCGAACCTGCCGATCAGCGAGTACCCGGACGTCGTCCCGCCGTCCGTGCAGGTGACCGCCACCTACCCGGGCGCCAACCCGCGGACCATCGCCGACACCGTCGCCGGCCCGATCGAAGAGGCCGTGAACGGCGTCGAGAACATGATCTACATGAAGTCGACGGCGAGCGCCGACGGCCAGATGCAGCTCACCGTGACCTTCAAGGGCGGCACGGACATCGACCTCGCGGCCATGCAGGTGCAGAACCGCGTCCAGCAGGCCGTGCCGCGGCTGCCGGAGGCGGTGCGCACGCTCGGCGTCACGGTCGTGAAGGCCTCGCCGAACCTGACGATGGTCGTGCACCTCGACTCGCCCAACAAGACCTACGACGCGCTCTACCTCTCCAATTTCGCCAACCTGCGCGTGCGCGACGAGCTCGCGCGGTTGCCCGGCGTCGGCCAGGCGATCGCCTTCGGCGCCGGCAACTATGCGATGCGCGTCTGGATCGATCCCGAGCGCGCCGCGGCGCGCTCGCTGTCGGCGGACCTGCCGGAGGGCCTCGAGTTCACGACGATCTACGACACGTCGCGGTTCGTCGTCGCCGCGATCGACGAGGTCTACGTGACGCTCGCCGAGGCGATCGGCCTCGTCGTGCTCGTCGTGC
>DASSUY010000257.1:0-4890 GCA_035706525.1 Steroidobacteraceae bacterium | reverse complement strand
TAGGCGCGGGGCCGGCGCCCCCGCTCGCGGCGGCCGCGGCCGGCCTCGGCCTCCGCGCCGGGCGGCGCCTGCTCGCGGAAGCGCGCGATCCAGCGCTCGCAGTGCGGGTCGTGGCCCATCATGACGTCGGCGCCGAGGCAGGCCTTCACGGTCTCGAGGTGGAGCGGGTTCGTGATTGCGGAAGTCAGGCCCGAGGCGATCGCCATCGTGAGGAAGGCGCTGTTGATGCCGTCACGGTTCGGCAGGCCGAAGCTGATGTTGGAAGCGCCGCAGGTCGTGTTGACCTTGAGCTCCTCGCGCAGGCGCCGCACGAGGCGCATGACCTGGACGCCCGCCTGGTTGATCGCGCCGATCGGCATCACGAGCGGGTCGACGACGACGTCGGAGCGCGGGATGCCGTGGTCGGCGGCGCGCTCGACGATGCGCTTCGCGATCGCGAAGCGGACGTCCGGGTCCTCGGAGATGCCGGTCTCGTCGTTGCTGATCGCGACGACCGCCGCGCCGTACTTCTTCACGAGCGGGAGCACGGACTCGAGCCGCTCCTCCTCGCCGGTCACGGAATTCACGAGCGCCTTGCCGCGGTAGACGCGAAGCCCCGCCTCCAGCGCCGCGACGATGGACGAGTCGATCGACAGCGGCAGGTCGGTGATCGACTGCACGAGCTGCACCGTCTTCGCGAGGATCGCCGGCTCGTCCGCGAGCGGGATGCCGGCGTTCACGTCCAGCATGTGCGCGCCCGCCTCGACCTGGGCGCGCGCGTCGGACTCGACGCGGCTGAAGTCACCGGCCGCCATCTCGGCGGCGAGCAGCTTCCGGCCGGTGGGGTTGATGCGCTCGCCGATGATCACGAAGGGGCGATCGAAGCCGATGACGACCTCGCGGGTCGCCGAGCTCACGACGGTGTCGGTCATTCCCCGCCTCCCGCGACGCCCTTCGCGCGCACGAGCCGCTCGAGGTCCTCGTCGCTGTAACGCGCCTCGATGCGGGCCGCCTCGGCGGCGGCCTCGCGCTCGATGTCGTCGCCGCAGGGCGTCGCCTCGGAGCGCTTCCACTCCGCGAGGTAGAGGTCGGAGCTGCCCTTGCCGGCGCGCATCGCGGCGCGGTCGACCGCCTCCTGGAAGCGGTCGGACAGCTTCGCCTTCGCGGTCTCGCGCCCGCGCTTGACGACCACCTGGGCGGGGATGTCCCGCCAGGAGATCACGGTCAGGCTGGCCACAGGGGCACCCGCTTGCGGCCCGCGAAGGCGGCGAGGCTCGTGCCGAGGTCGCCGTAGCCCGTCCGCTTGACGACGCATTCGAGCCCGAGGTGCGCCGCGACCGCGCGGGCTTCGGCCTCCGCCTCGGGCCTGGGCGCCTGCGCGAGATAGACGAGCCGGCGGTAGTTGCCGAAGTACACGGGCAGGAGCTCCGGGTGGCGGTCGATGCCGAGCGAGCGGATCACGAGGCGGTCGAAGTGCCGCAGCAGGAAGTCCGTCAGGTAGAAGCTGCCGGGCTCGGCATCGGCGAGCTCGGCGAAGGCCGGGGACGTCGCGTAGAACTCGTAGCAATGGGCGCCGGCGATCCGCAGGGCGCCCTCCTCCGCCAGCACGGCGTCGAGCGCGCCGCCCGTGCCGCAGTCGGCATAGGCCACGAAGATGTCGGCGTAGCGGCCGCGGTTGCCGCGGATCGCCTCGCGCACGGCGGGCGCGATCCGCTCGGGGCGGTTGTGCAGTTCCGGCGGCAGGCAGGTGACGTCCATCGTCGTCCAGCCGTTCAGGCGGCGAAGCGCCGCGACCTCGTGGGCGAGCGCGCCGCAGGCGATGACGAGCTGCCGCGGGGTGGCGTCCACCGGCGGCGGCCTCAGTGCGCCGCGGCCTGCCGGGCGCGGCGCTCGGCGAGCAGGCGCTTCGCGGTCTCGACGGCGATGGCGGCGTCGCGGCAGTAGGCGTCGGCGCCGACGGCCTTGCTGAACTCCTCGTTGAGCGGCGCGCCGCCGACGAGGACGATGTACTTGTCGCGGATGTTCCTGGACTTCAGCTCGTCAATCACGACCTTCATGTAGGGCATGGTCGTCGTCAGCAGCGCCGACATGCCGAGGAAATCGGGCTTGTGCTCCTCGAGGGCGGCGATGTACTTCTCGGCGGCGTTGTTGATCCCGAGGTCGACGACCTCGAAGCCGGCGCCCTCGAGCATCATGGACACCAGGTTCTTGCCGATGTCGTGGATGTCGCCCTTCACGGTGCCGATGACGATCTTGCCGATCGGCTCGACGCCGGTCTCGGCGAGCAGCGGCCGGAGGATCTCCATCCCGCCCTTCATCGCGTTGGCCGCGAGCAGGACCTCCGGCACGAACAGGATGCCGTCGCGGAAATCGATGCCGACGATGCGCATGCCCTCGACGAGGCCGTCGTTCAGGACCTTCTCGGGCGACCAGCCGCGCTCGAGGAAGATCCGCGTCGCCTCCTCGACCTCGGCCTTCAGGCCGTTGTACATGTCGTCGTGGACCTGCTCGATCAGCTCCTCGTCGCTGAGCGACCGCAGGTCGAATTCGCCTTCCGCTGCTGCTTCAGCCATACAGGTCCCCGCCGTACCGCTCTTATTGAACGGTTGTTAAACACGGATGTTAGCACCGGGCGGGGGTGAAAGTGTCCCTTTTGCGACAGGGACTTGCCTCTGGGCGACTGCTAGCGGCGAATGCGACGTTCCGCACTCGGGGGGTGGCCGAACAGGGCCCGGTAGCAGCGGGAGAAATGGGGCGGGGACTTGAAGCCGCAGGAGGTGGTCACGTCCATGATCGGCATGGCCGTCTGGAGGAGGAGCTCCCGGGCCCGCCGGAGCCGCATCTCGAGGTAGTAGCGCTTGGGCACGCAATCGAGGTGGCGCCGGAAGAGCCGCTCGATCTGGCGGCGGGAGAGGCCGGTCGAGCGCGCGATGTCCTCGAGGGACAGGGGCTTCTCGATGTTCTCCTCCATGAGCCGGGCGACCTCGATCATCCCGCGGTGCGCGCCGCCGAGGCGGGCGCGCAGCGGGACGACCTGGCGGTCCTCGGCGTCCCGGACCCGCTCGAGGACGAACTGCTCCGAAACGGGCTGTGAAATCCGGGGCCCGTGTTTCAACCGGATGAGGTTAAGCATCAGGTCAAGGGGTGCCGTGCCGCCCGAGGCCGTGTAGCGGTCGCGGTCGATGCTGAAGACCTGGTCGTTCAGGAGCACGCGCGGGAACTCCTCGCGCAGCGCCGGCAGGTTCTCCCAGTGGATCGTCGCCCGGTAGTGGTCGAGGAGCCCCGCGCGGGCGAGCGCATAGCCGCCGGTGCAGAGCGCGCCGAGCCCCACGCGGCGCTCGGCGAAACGCCGCAGCGCCGCGAGCAGCGCAGGCGTCACGGCCTCGCGCACGCCGATGCCGCCGCAGACGAAGAGGATCTCGGGCTTGCCCGCCTTGTCGAGCGCGACGGTCGGCCCGAGGTCGAGCCCGCTGCTCGCCGTGGCCGTGCGGCCGTCGAGCGTCGCGATGCACCACTCGTAGATGTCGCGGCCGGCGACGCGGTTCGCCATGCGCAGCGCCTCCAGCGCGTTTGCGACCGCGATCAGGGAGTAGTTCGGCAGCGTCAGGAAGGCATACCGGCTCTTCAGCATGCGGCGCGAGTATGCCATCGCCGCGCCCGGGGATGTCTGATTCCGACACGCCCAGGTCGCATTCAGGGCTGACCGTCTCCGGCCAGCCGCTACACTCGGCGGGTCGTTCGGGGGGCGATGGCATGAAGTCTCACGCGCGGGTGGTCGTGATCGGCGGCGGCGCCGTCGGCGTCAGCACCCTGTACCACCTGGCGCACAAGGGCTGGTCGGACGTCGTCCTGCTGGAGCGCTCGGAGCTGACCGCCGGCTCGACCTGGCATGCCGCGGGCCTCCTGCCGCTCTTCAACATGAGCTACACGGTCGGCCAGCTCCACAAGTACTCGGTCGACCTCTACAAGCGCCTGCCTGCGGAGACGGGCCAGGACGTCAGCTTCCACGTGACCGGCAACATGCGCCTCGCGACGCGGCGCGACCGCATGGACGAGTACCGGAAGTATTGCGGCACGGCGAACACCATCGGCGTGCCCTTCGAGGTCATCGGCCCCGGGCGCGTGAAGGAGCTCTGGCCGCTCCTCGAGCTCGGCGGCAGCGCCGACACGCCCGCGATCATCGGCGCGCTCTACCACCCCCACGACGGGCACATCGCGCCGGCGGACCTGACCATGGCGCTGCGCAAGGGCGCGCGCGCGAAGGGCGCGGAAATCCACGAGCAAACCGAAGTCACCGGCGCCACGTGCACGGCTTCCGGCGAGTGGAGGCTCACGACGACGAAGGGCGAGATCACCTGCGAGCACGTCGTCTGCGCGACCGGCAACTACGCGCGCCAGACCGGGCGGATGTTCGGCCTCGGCGTGCCGGCGATCCCGGTCGAGCACCAGTACATCGTGTACGAGGAGTCGCCGGAGCTGAAGGCGTACCGCCAGGGCGGCGGCCGCGAGCTCGCGGTGATGCGCGAGCCGGACGAGTCGTATTACCTGCGCGAAGAGCGGATGGGATGGATCCTCGGCCCGTACGAGGCCGGGGCCCCCGCGCGGTTCGCCGACGGCGTGCCGTCCTGGTTCGGCAAGAGCCTGTTCGACGGCGACCTCGAGCGGCTCATCCCGCACATCGAGGGTGCCCAGCGGCGCGTTCCCGCGCTCGCGAACTGCGGCATCAAGGACGTCGTCAACGGCCCGATCTCGTACACGCCGGACGGCAGCGCGCTGATCGGGCCCGCCTGGGGCCTGCCGAACGTCTGGCTCAACGAGGGCCACAGCTTCGGCATCACGGCCGCCGGCGGCGCCGGCTGGCAGCTCGCCGAATGGATCGTGGAGGGCGAGCCGGGCATCGACATGCTGGCC
>DASSUY010000256.1:0-14444 GCA_035706525.1 Steroidobacteraceae bacterium | reverse complement strand
GACGCCGATGGTGTCCGCGATGGCGATCTCGAATGGCTCCGCCGCCGCGAGCTCGCGGGCGATGTCCACGACGCGGGACACCGGCACCTCGCCCTCGAACGGGCAGCCGAAGGCGGCGGAGATCGTGACCTGCGCGCGGATCCCCGCCTCGCGCGCGCTGGCCGCGATCGCCCGCCATTCGCGCATCGAGTCCGCGGTCGGCACGCCCTGGTTGCGGCGGTTGAACTCGTCGGTGGTGAACACGACCATGCCGACCTCGCGGCAGCCGGCGGCCGCGGCCCGGTCGAAGCCGCGGCGGTTCAGGACGAGGCCGACGTAGGTCACGTCGTCGCGCTCCGGCAGGCCCCGCATCACGGCCTCGGCGTCCGCCATCTGGGGGACGCGCTTCGGGTTGACGAAGCTCGCGACCTCGATGCGACGAACGCCGGCGTCCACGGCGCGGCGGATGAACTCGAGCTTGGCCGCGGTCGGCACGATCGCGGCCTCGTTCTGCAGGCCGTCGCGCGGCCCGACCTCGACGATCTCGATGCGCCTGCCCGTCGCCATCGAAGGATTGTATACGCAAAGGGCCGCGGCGATTCCGCGCCGCGGCCCCTTCAGGCAATCCCCTGAGTTCGCGTCAGCCGGCGAAGGACGACCAGACGTTCGCGATGTCCTTGCACTTGCCGTTGTTCATCGCGGCCGCGGCCGCGAAGGCCTTCTTGGCCTCGCCGCCCTTCTTCTGCTGCGCCAGGGCGACGCCGAGCAGCATGCCGGCATCGTCGGGGCGACGGCTGTTGCCCTCCGCCACGGCGCGCTGCGCGGCCTCGGCGGCCTTCGCGTAGTTCTTCAGGGTGTAGAACGCCGTCGCGAGCTTCGTCTCGTTCTCGCCGTTCTTCGTCGCGACCGCCTCCTTCTCCTGCTGCACGACGGTCGCCTTGATGCGCTCGACCTGCTGCTTCGCGTCGGCGAGGATGCGGTTGTTGCGGTCGTCCTTCTTGACCGCGCCCGCGGCCATGCCCTTTTCCAGCGAGGAGACGGCCTCACCCGGGCTCGACAGGTCGAGCGCGGCCTCGGCGTACTTGCTGAACTGGTCGCCGGAGAGCAGGCCCTTCGAGGCGCCCAACCGGTACACGTTGATCATGACCACGGGGTCCTTCGCGGACTCCTTCTCCAGCACCTCGGCGAGCTGCTTGAAATTGGAGGCCTTCGGCGAGACCCCGATCAGCCGGACGAGGGTCTCCTTGCGCTTCGCGGTGTTGCCCGTGTCGAAGTAAATCGCGTTCAGCATCTCGAGCAGGGCGCCGTTCTTCGCGCCCCGCCCGGCCTTCGAGTTCGCCGCGATGGCCTTCTCGATGGTCGCGGGCGCGCGGGCATAGTCCTTCAGCTGGTTCTGCGAAGTCGCGAGCAGCGTCAGGTCGTCCGCGTTCAGCCCGCCGTTGGCGGCGAGCTTGTCGAACGTCGCGGCGGCGCCCCGGTAGTCGCGCAACGTGTATTGCGTCGTGGCCTTCAGGCGCAGCTTGCGCGTGAGGTCCGCCCCGGTCACGCGGCCGGTTGCGATGCGCTCGTCGACCGTGTCGATGACGAGCCTGTAATCCTTCGCCCCGCTCGCGGCCCAGAGCAGCAGCTCGTTGATGCCCTTCTCCTCCTGCGGGGAAAGCGATCCCTTCGCCTTCGCCTCCTTCAGGAGGCGGATGGCCTCGCTGTAGTTGCCCTTCTGGCCGGCGGCCTGCGCGGCCTGCGCCTTGTCGGCCAGTTCCTTCCGCCAGCCGCCCTCCGTCTGCGCGACGGCGGTGCCCGGCAGCACGAGGAGCGTCGCCCCCGTCGCCGAGATGGCCAGGTACGCCGCGAGCGCGCCGGCGCGAAAGATGGAGGTCTTCGACATTCTGAGTCTCCTGCTCAACCGGCCGCCGGGGCCGAACCGCCGCGCGCGACCCGCGCGAGCCACAAATCCGCGATCTGGCCCAGGGGGCTCCCCGGGGCGGCGGCCGCCTTGGCCGCTTCGAAGGCCGCCTTCGCCTCCTCGGTCTTGCCGAGCTCGAGGAGCGAGGCGCCCAGCAGGAGATTCGCGTCGTCGAGCCGCGCGACGCCCCCCTTCGCGATGCCGCGACGGATCACCTCGGCGGCCTGCGCGTAGTCGCCGGTGCTGTAGAAGCCGAGGCCGACCTTGACGTCGACTTCGCCCTTCGCGTTCTTCGCCGCCGCCGCGGCCTCCGCCGGCAGCGTCTTCTTGTCGGACGCGACCGCGGCCTTGGCAGTCGCCAGCGCCTGCTGGTTGGTGCCCGCGTTCGGCACGATGCCTTCCTTCATGCCGCGCTCGAGCGCGCGCATCGCCTCGCCCGGGCTGCCCGCGACCATCGCCGTGTCGGCGTAGTTGAGGTAGCCGCCCACGGTGGCGAGGCCGCCGGCGGGATCGCTCACCGCCAGGCGGTAGGCGTTCAGCATCACGATGCGGTCGTCCTTCGACTGCGACTGGAACAGCGCGACGATGCGGCCGTAGTACTCCTTGTCCGGGTACTCGGCGACGAGCGCCTCGAGGTTCGAGAGCCGCGACGCGTCGTCCTTCATCTCGATGAAGCAGCGGTCGCGCAGCTGGAACCAGAGGTCCTTCGGCTTCTCGTTCTTCGACTTCGCGAGGTCGATGGCCTTGCCCAGCGTCTGGCAGGCTTCGGCGTTCTGCCCGGCCTGGAGGTAGAGCCGGCCGAGCGTCTCGTACTCGTCCGTCTGCACGTCCGGCGTCGCCTCGACGAACTTCTGGAAATGCTCGAGCGTCTTCGCGTTGTCCTTCTTGCCGCTGTAGTGCGCCGCGAGCTGGCGATGCATGGCGCCGACGTTCTCGGGGTCGGCGTAGCCTTCCGCGAGGAAGGTCTCGATGGCCGCGGCGAAGGCGTCCTGGTCGCCCACGCCCTGCGTCGCCTGCAGCCGCCACGTGGCGATGGCCTTCTTGTCATCGCGCGTCGGCGACTCGATCGCCTCGAGCTGCGGCAGGGCCGCGAGGACCTCGGCCCACTTCTTCTCGTTGACGAGCGTCTGGACCGGGCCTGCCAGCTTTCGGAACGCGTCGCTGTACTCCGCCTTGGGGGCCTCCGCCTCGGCTGCAGCGGCCGCCGCGGCGCGCTCCTTGCGCGACTTCGGCCGATCCGACTGCGCGCCGGCGTCCGGCGCGAGCGCCACAGCAAGGATGGCCGCCATGCCCACCGCCGCCAGCCCGTTCCACCAGGTGTTTCGAGTCGTCATTTGCCTTGTCCTCGAGGTCGGCGGATGGCCGCCTAGTTCGCGTGGGGCGGGTTTATACCCCAAAACCCTCCCGGCTGTCTGCCCGCCCTCTGGTTCAATGGACTGCGGGCGAACGCCACGGTTCCAGGCGACGAAAATATGTACCGTCGTTCAGCGGCCGTTCATACCCCGTTTGCCCCAAAAAAAGGCCCGCCATCGGCGGGCCCCCTCGTCCTTGCGGTCCCGTCCCGGTCACTCGCCGTGTGGCGGCTCCGCGATGAAACCTACCTTCCTCATGCCGCCGCGCTGCAGCACCGCGAGCGTGTCGGCGACCGCTTCGTAGCGGGCGCGCTTGTCCGCGCGGATGTGCACCTCGGGCTGCGGATCCTTGACGGCCTCCGCCAGCACGTAGTTGAGGAGCGCGTTGCGGTCGACGCTGTTCTCGTTCCAGTAGATCGAGCCGTCGAAATCGATCGAGAGATTGATGTTCTCAGGCTTGGTCTCGGTCGGCCGGTTGATCTCCTTCGGCAGGTCGATCTTCACCGCGTGGGTCATGACCGGCACCGTGATGATCATGATGATCAGCAGCACCAGCATGATGTCCACGAGCGGTATGACGTTGGGCTCCACCATCGGGTCGCCCTCGTCATGACCGACCTGGATCGCCACGGCTTACCTCCCGGCGACGCGCGAGCCGGCGAGCAGCGCCGCCTGGACGTCGTGCGCGAAGTAGTTGGCGCGCTCCATCAGGGCGCGGTTCCCGCGCAGCAGGCCGTTGAAGCCGAGCACCGCCGGCACCGCCACCGCGAGGCCCATGGCCGTCATGATGAGCGCCTCGCCGATCGGGCCCGCCACCTTGTCGAGGGAGGCCTGGCCGGCGATCGAGATGCTGATCAGCGCGTGGTAGATGCCCCACACCGTGCCGAACAGGCCGACGAACGGCGCCGTCGCGCCGACCGAGGCGAGGACGACCATGCCGCTCTGCAGGCTGGACTGCAGCATCGTCGTGCGCTTGTCGATGTGCGAGCGGACCCAGTCCGCCGCCTCGATGTTGCTGGTGACGTCGCGCGAGGCGCCCTTGCGGTGATGCTCGAGCGCGGAGATGCCGTCCTGCGCAATGTCGCGGAACGGGTTGGCCTTGCCCTTGAGCTTGGCGATGCCCTCGTTGATCGAGCCGGCCGACCAGAAGTTCTTCTCGGCCTCGTTGGCGACCTTCTTGAGCATGCGCTGGTCGAGCCACTTGTTGATCATGACGAGCCATGACCAAAGCGACATCACGATCAGGATGACGAAGACGCCCTTGCCGACATAGTCGCTTTGCGTCCAAAGCGCCTCGATGCCATACGGGTTGTCGGTTACCGTGGTTTCACCAGCCATTCTCAATCCCTCTGCCTGTCATTAATTTCCGGATGGCCGCCACCGCCTGCCGCGGACCCATGCCTGTCCGGTCCAATCGATCCGTTATCTCACTGCAGCTTGAAGACGATCGGCAGCGAGGCCTGCGACTCGACCGGCTGCCCGTCCCGCTTGCCCGGGTTGAACGGGAGCCTGCGCAGCACGCACTCCGCTGCCGCCGAATCCAGGCGCGGGAAGCCGCTGCTCTGCGTCACGCTCGTCGAGCCGGCCTTGCCGTCCGCGCCCACGGTCACGGTGACGACGACGCGGCCTTCCTCGCTCAGGCGGCGTGAAGCCGACGGGTAGCAGGCGTCGATGGCGGCCTGGATGCGGTCGCCCTTCGCGCGGATGCTTGGCGGCGTGATCTGGACCTGGCGCGCCGGCGTCTGCGGCTGCGGCCTCGGCTGCTCCCGGACCTGAGCGCTGATCGCGTTCGACGGGCCTTCGAATGCCGGCAGCTCGATCAGCGGCGGCGGAACGACCGGAGGCGGCACGTCCACCGGCGGCGGCGGGGGCGGCTCGTCGAGGTCCTCGGGCGGCGGCGGCGGCGGCGGCAGGTCCATGATCGCGTAGTCCTGGACCAGCTGGATGCCGGCACGCACGAGGCCCTGCTTCAGGGCCCAGAAGAAAACGAGATGGAGCACGATGATGGCGACGAAAACCATCGCCCTGCGGGACCCACCTGCGGAATAGCTGTTCGCCATACCGGACCTGTCTCCACCCCTCGTCCGTACTAGCCGGTCGCATGCCCGGAATCCGGGCCACGGCCCCTGCCATTTGTTCTGGGTGCACGCCCAACGGCGCGTCCCGTTCCCGGCTACGGCCACCTTAGCCGTTGGCCGTAGCCACTGCAAGCATTGCCGCCCCCGCATTGGCGGCGGCGACGCGAGCATAGCAAACGCCCGTGCGCCGCCCACCGTTCGCACGCGCCGGCCGGCGGTCGGCGAACACGCGACGGGCATGCCGGTCGCGCGTCCTCGGCATGCAGGCTCCGCCCCCGCGCCGCGCCGCCACGGCAGGCCGGAATGCGCCTACGCGCAGCCGCCACCGCTGCGGCGCTTGCCGGCCGGCGCCGACGTCGGACGCCTGAATTCGCGGGCCTGGGCCGTTTCCTGGATGCCATGCCCTTCTAACGCGCGAGCGCGCCCGACGGGGTCGAGGAATTCAGGTGGGTGCGACGACCGCCTTGCGCTCCCGCACCAGGATGACGGTGATGCCGGTCAGGGTCAGCACGCCGCCGACGATCATGCGAGCGTCGAGGACGTCGCCGAGGAGCAGGACCGAGAACAGCACGCTGAAGAGCGGCGTCAGCACGGTCACGGGCGCGACGCTCGTGACGGGATAGCGCCGGATCATCGCGAAATAGGCCGTGTGCGCCACGAGGCTCGCGAGCAGGGCGGAATAAAGGAGCGCACCCCAGCCGGTCATTCCCGCTGCTCCGAGGCTCGCGAGCTGGCCTTTCTCGATCGCCAGGGAAAGCGGCAGCAGGATGGGCACGCTGCCCCAGGCCAGCCAGGCCTGCAGCTCGAGCGGCTCCACTTCGCGCACGCGCTTGACGGCGATGAGTCCGACGGCGCCGATGAAGGCCGACACGACGATGAGGAGCAGCCCGGGCCAGGAGTGGAACACTTCGGGACTGAACCCGATGATCGCGACTCCCGCGAACGACATGGCGATGCCGAGCCATCGCCGCCAATGGATCCGCTCGCCGAGCAGGGCGACCGAGAGCAGCGTCGCGAAGGGCACCCCGAGCTGGCTTGCGAGCGCGACCGAGGACATGTTGCCGGAGAGCGCGACCCCCGAGTACATGATCGCGAACTGCAGCCCGCCGCTGCAGGTCGCCGCCGCGAGCAGCCAGCGCATCTCGCCGCGCCGGACGCGCAGCCACGGCCAGACGACGAGGCCGACCAGCAGGAAGCGCAGGAAGCTCAGGAAGACCGGAGGAAACCGGTCCGCACTCAGCTTCACGGCCACGATGTTGAGGCCCCAGATGGCGTTGATCGCGACCAGTTGCCCGAGGTGCCTGGGCTGGACCTCGCTCACCCGCCCACCACGATTTCCGGCGCAGGCGCCCTCAGGTTGTAGTGCGAGGCCATCGATCGCCCGTAGGCGCCTGCGTCGGCGATGAGCATGACGTCGCCTTCGGCGCAAGGCGGCAGGAGCCGGCCGCGTCCGAGTTCATCGCCGCTCTCGCAGACCGGGCCGACGACCGTGCACCGGACCGTGGCGGGCGCGTCGAGGCGCGAGAGGTTCACGATCTCGTGGTATGCGCCGTAGAGCGCGGGCCGGATGAGCGAATTCATGCCGGTCGCGACCCCGACGTAGCATTCCTCGCCCTTGCGCTTGACCTGCGTCACGCGTGCGAGCAGCACGCCTGCGCCGGCGGCGACGTAGCGGCCGGGCTCGATCCAGATCTCGAAGCCCGGGGCGCCGGCCGCGAACGGCGCGAGCGCCGCATCGAGGGCTGCGAGGTCCATGGGCGCCTCCCCCGGAGCCGCGGCGACGCCGAATCCGCCGCCGAGGTTCAGGATGCGCACGCCCGGATAGCGCGCCGCCTCGGCGGCGAGCACGCGCGCAGGTTCGGCCCAGCCGGCAGGGTCGAAGTGCCCGCTGCCGCCATGCGCATGCAGGCCCGTCACGCGTGCGCCGGAAGCGGCGACCGCCCGCGGCAGCTCCGCGAACTCCTCCGGCGGCACGCCGAACTTCGAGTGACGGCCGCCGGTGCGGACCTTTTCATGGTGGCCGCGGCCGCCCGCCGCGTCGAGTCGGAGGAAGATCTCGCGCCCTTCGAACAGGCCCGACCAGTCGCGCAGGATGGCGGCGTTATCGACGGTGACGCGGATGCCGCGCTCCAGCGCCCATCGGTATTCGGCACGCGGCGCGAAGTTGGGCGTGAAGAGAATCTCATCGGGCTGGACGCCGGGAACGGCTTCGTGCACTCGCTCGACTTCCCCGGGCGACACACACTCGAAGCCGCAGCCCTCCTCCCGCACGGCGCGCAGGATCGCGGGATGGGGATTCGCCTTCAGTGCGTAGAGGACCCGGGAAACCGAGCCGAGCCCGCGCATTGCGCGCGCCTGGTGACGGAGGGTCGCGAGGTCGTAGGCGTAGGCGCAGTCACGCTCCCCGAGCTCGGCGAGCAACTCCCGCCGGCGCACGCGCCACCAGGCCGTCCCGCTCGCACCGGTCATCGCCGGGAGCCCGACCCGCCGTTCACCCAAGCAAAAGGCCGCAGCCCTTGCGGACTGCGGCCTGCGAGCTGCGTGCGCCGTGCCTCGCGCTCAAGTCTCGTCGGTGTCGTTGAATTCCGCCAGCTCACGCTGGAGCCGCTTCTCGGCCAGCACGTCTTCGACCCGGCTCCAGGCGGACTGCTGGGCGGGCCGCTTCGGTCCCTTCGGCCGCCGTTCGACTACGATCAACCGGTCCAGGTCGCCGTCCTGCTCCGCGGCGGACTCGCCGAGGAACTCGTCCTCGAGGTCGAACGACTCGTCGTTGCGCTCTTTCATTCCGTAGAATTCCCAAAGAAAACAACGGGTTCGAACACAAACCCGACAATCGTCGGGCTGCGCAATATATACGAAAAGCCAGGTTTATCAACTGGAACCGGCCGGCCGCCGGTTCGCCGCCGGGAGGGGCTTCAGCCGCCTCCCGTTTCGCAGGCCTTCAGGCATTCGCTGTACTTGTCGTCACAGACCTGGATCTTGCCGGAGTCCCCGCCCGCGTCCTGCATGCACTTGTCGGACTCCGTGTCGCACTTTTCGATGCACTTCTCGCTCGCGAGCGGCGCCGCATCGGCATTCGCACGGGCTTCGGGGCGAATGTCATCCGCGACGGCCGGGGCCGCCAGGAACAGGCTGCAGAGCGCAAGGGCAAGAACTCGATCGTGCATGGCGGGTTCCTCGGTCCTTCCGGCTGCCTTATCTATACGGCAGGCCGGGGCGGGCTGCAATCCGGTCCGTCAGACTGCCCTTTCCGCGCTGAACGCCCGCTGAACGCGGCCGGCTGGCGCGCTCCCGGGCAAATCAGGCCCTGAGCGGCCGGTAGTCCATGCCGAGGTCGCGCGCGACCGCTTCGTGCGTGATGGCCCCCTCGTGCACGTTGAGGCCCGCGGCGAATCCCGGGTCCTTCGCGAGCGCCTCCCGCCAGCCGTGCGCCGCAAGGGCGCGCACGTAAGGCAGCGTCGCGTTCGTCAATGCGAAGGTCGACGTGCGCGGCACGGCGCCCGGCATGTTCGTGACGCAATAGTGCACGACGCCGTCCACGACGTAGGTGGGGTCGGCATGCGTAGTCGGCCGGCTCGTCTCGAAGCAGCCGCCCTGGTCGATCGAGATGTCGACGAGCACTGCGCCCTTCTCCATCCGCGAGACCATCGAGCGCGTCACGAGCTTCGGCGCAGCCGCGCCCGCCACGAGGACCGCGCCGATCACGAGGTCGGCCTGGATGACGAGGCGCTCCACGGCCTCCGTCGTCGAGTACGCCGTCTCGATCTGGCTGCCGAACTGCACGTCGAGCTCGCGCAGGCGCTTCAGCGAGCGGTCGACCACGGTCACCTGCGCGCCGAGGCCGACGGCCATCTGCGTCGCGTTCGTGCCGGAGACGCCGCCGCCGAGGATCACGACGCGCGCCGGCGCGACGCCCGGCACGCCGCCGAGCAGGACGCCGAACCCGCCGTTCGCCTTCTGCAGGGCCGTCGCGCCCACCTGGATGGACATCCGGCCGGCGACCTCGCTCATTGGCGTGAGGAGCGGCAGCGAGCGGTCCGGCAGCGTCACGGTCTCGTACGCGATCGCGGTGACGCCCGATTTCACGAGCGCCTTCGCCTGCTCCTTGTCGGCCGCGAGGTGGAGGTAGGTGAAGAGGACCTGGCCCTTGCGCAGCTGCGCGCACTCGGGCAGCTGCGGCTCCTTCACCTTGACGACGAGGTCGGACTCCGCGAAGACCGTCTTCGCATCCGGCACGACCCGGGCGCCGGCGGCGCGATAGGCGTCGTCGCCGATGCCGATGCCGGCGCCGGCGTTCGTCTCGACCATGACCTCGTGACCGGCGGCCACCAGTTCGCGCACGCCGGCCGGGACGAGCCCGACGCGGTATTCGTGCACCTTGATCTCCTTCGGACAACCGATCTTCACCTGCAACCCCCTGTGGCCGCGCATGGCCGCAACGACGGTCCGCCGCCGGCGCGGCGGCCGGCGCGATTATCCGCTTAAAATGGCCCGGATGGCCACGGCACTCCCATCGGCCGCCCCGTGACCCCCGCCGCGCTCGCGGACGTCCTGGCACGGCAGCGCCGGTCGTTCGCCGACGACCCGAATCCGCCGCTCGCCTTGCGCCGCGACCGCCTGAAGCGGCTCGCCGCCATGCTGCGCGAGCACGCCGCCGGAATCCGCGACGCGATCTCCGCCGACTTCGGACATCGGGCAGCCGAGGAGACTCTGCTCCTCGACCAGTTCGCGAGCCTCGAGGGCATCGCGCACGCACGGCGGCAGCTCGCGGGGTGGATGCGGCCGGAAGCGAGGCCCGTCGCATGGTGGAGCCTGCCCGGCCGCGCGCGACTCCACCGGCAGCCCCTCGGCGTCATCGGCATCATCGTCCCCTGGAACTATCCCCTGTACCTCGCGGTGTCGCCGCTGACCGCGGCGCTCGCGGCCGGCAACCGCGCCATGCTGAAGCTCTCGGAACACACGCCGCGTTTCGGTGCGCTGTTCGAGTCGCTCGTCGCCCGCGCCTTCGCGACGGAGGAAGTCGCCGTGGTGAACGGCGACGCCGCCGTCGCGAAGGCATTCGCGGCCCTGCCTTTCGACCACCTGCTGTTCACGGGCTCGACGGCCGTCGGCCGCGAGGTCATGAAGGCCGCGAGCGCACACCTCACGCCCGTCACGCTCGAGCTGGGCGGCAAGTCGCCCGCGATCGTCGGCGGCGGGTTCGAAATCGGGGAATGCGCGCGCCGGATCATGTTCGGCAAGCTCGCGAACGCCGGCCAGACCTGCGTCGCGCCCGACTACGCGCTCGTCCCGAACGCGCTCGTCAACCGCTTCATCGAGGCCTGCAGCGCCGCGGCACGCGCCTTCTATCCGACGCTCTCGACGAATCCGCAATACACGTCGATCGCAAGCGAGCGCCACTACCGCCGCCTCGCGGCCTGCGTCGACGATGCCATCGAGCGGGGCGCCTCCGTGCACCGCCTGCACCCGGAGGCCGCCGACGAGTCACGCCGCCGCTTCCCTCCCGTCGCCCTCACCGACGTCACCGACGACATGCGCGTGATGCAGGAGGAAATCTTCGGGCCGATCCTGCCGGTCGTCGGCTACGAGGGCATCGGCGCGGCGATCGCGTTCGTGAATGCGAGGCCCCGACCGCTCGCCCTCTACTACTTCGGCGCGGACGACTCCGACCGCCGCGCGGTGCTTGCGCGAACGATCTCGGGCGGGGTGACCATCAACAATGTCGGCATGCACGTGCTCCAGGAAAGCCTGCCGTTCGGGGGCGTCGGCGCGAGCGGCATGGGCGCCTACCACGGCCGCGCGGGCTTCGACGCCTTCTCCAAGGTCAAGCCGGTGTTCGTGGACGGGCGCCTGAGCGCCGCCGCGCTGCTGCAGCCGCCGTTCGGACGCAGGTTCCGCGCCCTCCTCCGGCTGCTCGCGCGCTGAGGCCCCTCAGCCGAGGAGCGTGCGCGCGTGATGGCGCAGGTGGTCCTCGACGAAGGTGGATATGAAGTAGTAGCCGTGGTCGTAGGCGGGCTGGCGCCGGAGCGTCAGCGGAACGCCCGATTCGCGGCAGGCCTGCTCCAGCCGTTCCGGCAGGAGCTGCTGTTCCAGGAACGGGTCCGCGAGGCCCTGGTCGACGAGCAGCGGCGGGCGGCGCGCCCCCGACGGCAGGCTGCGGATCAGCTCGCAGGCGTCGTAGGCGCGCCAGCGCTCGCGGTCCGGCCCGAGGTAGCCCGTGAATGCCTTGAGCCCCCAGGGGCAGTGCATGGGCGCGGAGATCGGCGCGAAGGCGGAGATCGAGCGATAGATCTCCGGGTTCTTCAGCCCGATCGTGAGCGCGCCGTGGCCGCCCATGGAATGGCCGAAGATTCCCTGCCTCGCCGGATCGATCGGGAAATTGGCCACGACGACCTGCTGCAGTTCCCGCGTCACATACGAATACATGCGGTAGTGCCGGGACCAGGGCTCCTCGGTCGCGTCCAGGTAGAACCCGGCCGCGACGCCGAAGTCCCAGGCTTCGCTGTCGCCCGGCAGCGGCACGCCGCGCGGGCTCGTGTCCGGTGCGACCAGCGCGAGCCCGAGTTCGGCCGCGGCATGCTGGGCACCCGCCTTGATCATGAACGTCTCTTCGGTGCAGGTGAGCCCGGCGAGGTACCAGAGGACCGGAACCCGCCGCCGCTCCGCCTGCGGCGGCAGGTAGACGGCGAAGCGCATCGCGCAGGCGGTTTCCGCGGCGTCGTGGCGGTGGAAGCTCACCGCCCCGCCGAAAGCGGCATGCCGCGAGATCAGCTCGGGTGACGCGCCCATCGCTTCCGCGTGCTGCCCGCGCCGCGGGCCCTCAGGCGCGCAGGACGCCCTTCGCCTTCGCGGTATGCGTCGCGATCGCGTCCATGAGCGCCGGGCTCAGGCAGTCGTAGGGCTCGAGCCCCAGCTCCTTGAGTCGCGCGCGTACGCCCGCCATCTCCTCGGGCTTCGCGGCGCCCGTCTCGATGATGGATGAGACGAAGGCGGCGAATTCCGGCGCGGCCCAGCCCGTGTCCTTCGACAGCTCGACGTGCACGAAGTCGAACCCGTAGAACGGGTGGTCCTTCTTCTCGATGCGGCCGTACAGGTGCACGCCGCAGCCGGTGCAGGCGTAGCGCTGGATCACCGCGGACGGGTCCACGATCTTCAGCTTGTTGCCGTTCGCCGTGACCGAGAGCTTGTCGCGGCCGACGACCGCGACGACCGAGAATGCCGCGCCCTCGGGCTTCCAGCACTTGCTGCAGCCGCAGGCGTGGTTGAAGGCGACGTCGCTCGCGAGCGTCACTTCCACCGGGTCCTTCGCGCAGTGGCAGGCCAGCTTGCCGCCCTTGAAGCCCTTCGTGCCGGGCTTGACGCCGTTGTCGACCGACGGATGGATCTTCACAGCCATGGGTATCCCCTTTGCGGTTTCAGAAAGTCACGACGCTGCGGATCGACTCGCCCCGGTGCATGAGGTCGAATGCGTCGTTGATCTCCGCGAGCGGCATGACATGGGTGATGAGGTCGTCGATGTTGATCTTGCCTTCCATGTACCAGTCCACGATCTTCGGCACGTCGGTGCGGCCGCGGGCGCCGCCGAATGCGGTTCCCTTCCACACCCGGCCCGTCACGAGCTGGAACGGGCGGGTCCTGATCTCCTGGCCGGCGCCGGCCACCCCGATGATGACGGACACGCCCCAGCCGCGGTGGCAGCACTCGAGCGCCTGGCGCATCAGGTCGACGTTGCCGACGCACTCGAAGCTGTAGTCCGCGCCGCCGTCGGTGAGCGCGACGAGGTGCGCGACGAGGTCCTCCTTGACCTCCTTCGGGTTCACGAAGTGCGTCATGCCGAACTTCTCGCCGAGCGCCTTGCGCTTCGGGTTGACGTCGACGCCGACGATCTTGTTGGCGCCCGCCATGCGCGCGCCCTGGATCACGTTGAGCCCGATGCCGCCCAGCCCGAACACGACGACGTTCGCGCCGGGCTCGACCTTCGCCGTGTTGATGACCGCGCCGATGCCCGTCGTGACGCCGCAGCCGATGTAGCAGACCTTCTCGAACGGCGCGTCCTCGCGGATCTTCGCGAGCGCGATCTCGGGGAGGACCGTGTAGTTGGAAAACGTCGAGCAGCCCATGTAGTGGTGGACCATCTTGCCGCCCAGCGAGAATCGGCTGGTGCCGTCCGGCATGACGCCCTTGCCCTGGGTCGCGCGTATCGCCGTGCAGAGGTTCGTCTTGCGCGAGGTGCAGGACTTGCACTCGCGGCATTCCGGCGTGTAGAGCGGGATCACGTGGTCGCCCTTCCTGAGCGACTTGACGCCGGGTCCGACGTCCACGACGACGCCCGCGCCCTCGTGCCCGAAGATCACCGGGAACAGGCCCTCCGGGTCCGCGCCCGAGCGCGTGAACTCGTCCGTGTGGCACACGCCGGTGGCGCGGATCTCCACGAGGACCTCGCCGGCCTTCGGGCCGTCCAGGTCCACCTCCACCACTTCGAGCGGCTTGCCGGCCGCGTACGCGATCGCTGCGCGCGTCTTCATCTTCTTCTGCGCCCCCTCTTCAGAACATGTGCAGGCCGCCGTTCAACGAGAAGTCCGCGCCGGTCGCGAAGGCGGCGTCGTCCGACGCGAGCCAGGCGACCATCGACGCGATCTCCTCCGGCGTGCCGAGCCGGCCGACCGGGATCGTCCTGACGATGGCTTCCAGCACCTCGGGCTTCATGGCCTTCACCATGTCCGTGCCGATGTAGCCGGGCGAAATCGTGTTGACGGTGACGCCCTTGCTCGCGACTTCCTGCGCGAGCGCCATCGTGAAGCCGTGGATGCCGGCCTTGGCGGTCGAGTAGTTGGTCTGGCCGAACTGGCCCTTCTGGCCGTTGACCGAGGAGATGTTGATGATGCGACCCCAGCCGCGGTCCAGCATGCCGTCGATGACCTGCTTCGTGACGTGGAACAGGCTGTTGAGGTTCGTGTCGATGACCTTGTGCCAGCGCTCGAAGGTCATCTTGCGGAAGGTGCCGTCGGCGGTGACGCCGGCGTTGTTCACGAGCACGTCGACCGGGCCGAGCTCGTTTCGTACCCTCTCGAAGGCCGCGCGCGTCGATTCCCAGTCCGCCACGTTGCCTTCCGAGGCGTGGACGCTGAAGCC
>DASSUY010000255.1:0-2457 GCA_035706525.1 Steroidobacteraceae bacterium | reverse complement strand
CACTGCGACCTCGTCTACGCCGCGGACGACGCGACCTTCTCGATGCCGTTCACGAGCCTCGGCCTCGTGCCCGAGTTCGCCTCGACCGTCCTCATGCCGCAGCTCGCAGGCCGCGTGCGCGCGGCGGAGAAGCTCCTGCTCGGCAAGCCGTTCCCCGCCCACGAGGCGGTCGTCATGGGGCTCGCGAACGCGGTCCTGCCCGCGGGCGAAGTCGTCGCGCACGCGCAGAAGGTGGCCCGGATGTTCAACGCGCTGCCGCCCGGCGCCGTGCGCGACACCAAGAAGCTGCTGCGACACGCGACGGCCGCGGAAGTCCGCGAGGCGATCCTCCGCGAGGCCTCGTACTTCGGCCCGCGGCTCGCAGGCGACGAGGCGCGCGAGGCCATCGCCGCCATCCTGGAGAAGCGGCCGCCGGACTTCTCCAAGTTCCGTTGACGCCATGGCGCTCCTCGACCGCACGGTCGCGACGCTGCCGGCGTCCTGGTACCACGACCCCGCGCAGTACGCGCGCGAGCTCGAGGCCGTCTGGTACCGCGACTGGGTCTGCGTCGGTCGCTCGGAGGAGATCCGCGAGCGGGGCGACTATGTCCTCGCGACGGTCGGCGAGGAAAGCCTGGTCCTGACGCGCGACCGCGACGGCCGGCCGCGCGCCTTCCACAACAGCTGCCGCCACCGCGGCTCGCGCCTGTGCACCGAGCCCCGGGGCCGCTTCGCCGCCGGCCGCATCGTCTGCCCGTACCACGCCTGGACCTACGGCCTCGGCGGCGAGCTGCTCGCGACGCCGAGGATGCAGCTGCCGGCGGACTTCCGCCGCGAGGACTACCCGCTGCATGCGGCCCACGCCGGCGAATGGGGCGGATTCCTGTTCGTGAACCTCGACGGGCGGCCGGCCCGGCCGCTCGCGGAGTTCCTCGGCCGGGAGGCCGAGAATGTCCGCCGCTGGCCGCTCGCGAGCCTCGTCTCGGTGAACCGCGAGGTCACGACGCTCGGCTGCAACTGGAAGGTCTTCTGGGAGAATTATTCCGAGTGCTACCACTGCCCGGGCGTGCACCCGGAGCTTTGCCGTGTCGTGCCGCTCTACCGGGAAGGGCTCCTGAGCTACGGCGACAGCCGCGAGGGCCCGCCGCCGGGCGACCCGGACGACGACCGGCCGCGCGTCGCGCCGGGGTATGCGACCTGGACGCTCGACGGGCAGTCGCGGCTGCCGCCGATCGAGGGCCCGAGCGAGGCCGACCGCGCGCTCGGCGTCGTGTTCGCCTCCTTCACGGCGAGCCTCTTCGTCGTCGCCCATCCCGACTACGTGCGCAGCGTCCGCATCGCACCGCGGGGGCCGGAGTCGGTCGAGCTGACCGTCGACTGGCTGCTGCCGCCGGGCGTCGCCGAGCGGCACGCGGACGCGCTCGGGCACCTCTACGAGCTCGGCCGGCGCGTCGTCGCGCAGGACGGCCGCGTCTGCGAGTTGAACCAGCAAGGGCTGCGCTCGCGGCGCTTCGGGCAGGGGGTGCTCATGCCGCAGGAGGAATCCCTGCAGGCTTTCCATGAATGGCTGAGGCTTCGCCTCGCGGAGGTCCCATGAAACGAAGCGCGTCCGGAAGCGATGCCGCGCTCCGCCTGCTGGCGACGAAGGTCGCCGCGCGCCTCAAGCGGGCGCGCGAGACGCTCGTCACCGCCGAGTCCTGCACGGGCGGCTTCCTCGCGAAATGCCTGACGGACCGCCCGGGCAGCTCGGACTGGTTCGAGCGCGGCTGGGTCACCTATTCCAACGAGGCCAAGCAGGCCGAGCTTGGCGTCACCACGGGCCAGCTCGCGCGCTTCGGCGCCGTCAGCGAGGAGGTCGCGATCGCGATGGTCCGCGGCGCGCTCGCCAAGACCGGGGCAAACCACGCGGTGTCCGTCACCGGGGTCGCGGGCCCGACCGGCGGCAGCCGCGCGAAGCCCGTGGGCACGGTCTGGATCGGCTGGGGCTACCGGTCGGAGGACCGGGTGCGGGTGCACGCGACGCTGTACCACTTCCGCGGCAGCCGCGACGCCGTGCGCCGGCGGAGCGTCGCCGCCGCCCTCCAAGGCCTCCTCGAGTCGTGAACGGCCCCGCCGCGGGCACGATGCGGCTCTTCTTCGCACTCTGGCCCGGCGATGCCTGCCGGGCGGCGCTCGCGCGGGCGGCGGCGCCGGCCGTCCTCGCGATCGACGGCACGCCGGTCCCGCCCCGCAATTTCCACGTGACGCTCGCCTTCCTCGGGGCGGTCGCGGGCCGGGACTTCCCCGGCCTCGTGGAGCTCGGCGGGCAGGACGCCTGGCCCGGCGTCCGGCTGGATTTCGGGCGCGTCGAATACTGGCCGAAGCCCCGGGTGGCGGCCGCCGTGACCGACGTCGTGCCGGCCGAGGCCGAATCCTTCGTCGACCGGCTCTGGGGCAGCCTCGAGCGCCTCGGATTCGAGCGCGAAGCGCGGCCCTGGC
>DASSUY010000254.1:0-7642 GCA_035706525.1 Steroidobacteraceae bacterium | reverse complement strand
GACCGCCTCGGTGAGCGACACGGGCGCCTCGTACAGGAGGTCGCTGCCGTCGCGCGCAAAGCGCGGGTCGGCGCCGACCTCGATCTCGACGAGCGCGTCACCCGGTCCGCCGCGGCCCGAGCCGGGCGTTCCCTTGCCCTTGAGCCGCAGCGTCTGGCCGTCGACGATGCCGGCCGGCAGCGTCACGTCGAGCGTCCCGCCCGCGGGCAGCGTCACGCGCCGGACGCCGCCTGCGATCGATTCCGCCAGCGTCACCGGAAGCCGGAAGCGCAGGTCGGCCCCGCGCCGGTTCGCCCGCGCTTCCGCCGCGCGGCGCAGCAGCTCCGCGAACGGGTCATCGCCTTCCGCGAAGTCGGCGAAAGCCTCGTCGTTCGCATAGGCGTCGGCCTGCGGGGAGTGGGCGTAGTCGCGGTAGTAGCGCGGCTGCGGACGTTCGGCGCCCGTCTCGTCGATCTCGCCGGCATCGAAACGCCGGCGCTTGTCGGGGTCGCGCAGCAGCCGCCAGGCGTTCGCCACGTCCTTGAACTTCGCCTCGACCGTGGCGTCGCCCGGGTTCATGTCCGGATGCAGCTTCATCGCGAGCCGCCGGTAGGCCTTCTTGATCTCGTCCGCGGACGCCGTCGGCGCCACGCCGAGGATCTCGTACGGGTTCTTCACTGCTCCGGGCTCAGCGCGGCGCCGCGGCGATGCCCTTGAACTGCGGCAGCGCCCGGACGCTGTCGCCGACCTTCGCGAGGTCGCCCGCGACGACGACGGTCATGTGCGCAGGCTGGATGAACTCGCGTGCCATCGCGGACACCTGCTCCGGCGTGACGGCGCGGATGTTCGAGATCCAGCTCGTCAGGAAGTCGTCGGGCAGCCCGTGCAGGTCCATGAACGCGAGCTGGCCCAGCACGCCGTTGGGGGAGGAATTGGAGATCACGAAGACACCGGCGCGGTAGTTCTTGACCGGCGCGAGCTCCTCGGCCGCCGGCGCCTCGCGCTGCAGCCGGTCGATCTCGTTGAAGATCTCCGCGATCGCCGCGGCCGTGTGCTCGGCCGTGATCTCGGCGCTCATGACCCAGAGCGCGCTGCCGCGGTGCGTGCTGATCGACGAGTCGGGGGAGTAGCTGTAGCCCTTGTCCTCGCGGATGTTGCTCGTGATGCGCGAGCCGAAGGTGCCGCCGAGCAGGCTGTTCATCAGCGTCACCTGGAAATAGAGCGCACTCGCCGGGTCCGGCACCGGCACGGCCATGCGCAGCGACGACTGCGGCGCGCCGGGACTGTCGACCAGTTCGAGCCGCGCCGTCGCGTTCGCCGCCGCGGGAAGGTCGGTCGGCGGCGGTCCTTCCTGCCAGTCGCCGAATGCCTCGCGCAGCGCCGCCTCGAGCGCCGCACGGTCGTAGCGCCCGGCGACATAGACGTGCGTGCGCCGCGCGCCGAAATTGCGCCCGTAGAAGCCGCGGATCTTCGTGATGTCGTAGCCGGCGAGCTGGCCGTCGCGCGGCAATGCCCGGCCGAACGGGTGGTCGCCGTAGACGAGCCGGGCGAGCGCCTCGTCGGCGAGCGAGCCCGGGTCCGCCCGCGCGACGGCGACGCTGCGCTCGAAGTTCGCGCGCACGCGCGGCAGTTCCGACTCGGGGAACCGCGGGTGGCGCAGCACGTCGGCCAGCAGCCCGGCCGCGGCGACGGCATGGTCCGACAGCATGGAAATCCCGGCCGTCGTCTGCTCCGCGCCGACGCTGAGGCCGAGCGCGCCGCCCATGCCGGCCGCCTCGCGCGCGATGTCGTAGGCGGAGCGCGTGGCCGTGCCTTCCTTCATCATCTCGACGGTGACGTCGGGCAGCCAGGTGTCCTCGCCCTCGTCGATGTTGCCGGTGCGGACGACGGCGAGGATCGTCGCCTTCGGCACGCTGCCGTAGTCGATGAAGGTCATCTGGAGTCCGTTGTCGAGGCGGACGGTCTCCTTGGCGGGCAGCTTCAGTTCGTGCGGCGCGCCGGGCGCGGGCGGGAGTTCCCTTTCGGCGGCGGAGGCCGCCGCGCCGGCGAGGGAGAATGCGGCGGCGCAGGCGAGAGTTGCGAAGCGGCTCACGGCGCGCCTCCCGTCGGGGCGGCGGGCGCCGCGCGCCCGGGTTCGACGACCTGCACGGTGCGGCGTTCGGGCGCCAGGTACGTGCGCGCGACGTCCCGGATCTGCTCCGGCGTCACCGCGCGGAACTCGTCCTCGAGACGGTTGATCCGGGCGGGGTCGCCGTCGAACAGCGCGAAGCAGGCGAGGAGGTCCACGAGCCCGAAGCGCGTGCTCGAACCCACGAGGCCGTAGAGCGAGGCGCGCAGCTTCGTGAGCGCGCGGTCGAGTTCCTCGCGCGTCGGCGGCTCGGACTGGATGCGCGCGATCTCCGCGTCGACGTCGGCGATGATCGCGTCGGGCGAGACGCCGGCATCGTGGATGAGGTAGAGCATCCAGAGCATCGGGCCGTCGTAGGTGAATTCGTTGCCGAGCAGGTTCGTGCCGCCCGCGACGGAGTCCGAGTAGCCGCGCTCCTGCACGAGCTTCTGCCACAGCCGGCTGTCCTCGCCCTGCAGCAGGATCGTGTCGAGCAGGCTGAAGGCGTAGTGCTCGGGCGTGTTGCGCGGAGGGACCTGCCAGGCGAGCGCCAGCGCCGGGCGCGGCGCGAGGCGGTCGACGTAGGAATCGCGCTTCTCGGCCGTGCGCGGCGGCTCCGTGAGGTCCGGTCGCGGCGGCTGCGCGCGGGCGGGAATCGGCCCGAAGTACTTCTCGATCCAGGCGCGCGCGTCGTCAATCTCGAAGTCGCCGGCGACCACGACGACGGCGTTGTTTGGCGCGTAGTAGGTGTCGAAGAACGCTTTCGCGTCCTCGAGCGTCGCCGCGTCGAGGTCGGCCAGGTCGCCGTAGAAGTTGTGCGCGTTGTACCAGTTCTGGTTGGCGACTTGCGGCATCGTGAGCCAGGGGAAGCCGCCGTAGGGCTGGTTCATCGTCGCGTCGCGGACCTCGTTCTTCACGACGCCCTGCTGGTTTTCGAGGTTCGCCTGGGTGATCGCGAGGCCCTTCATGCGGTCGGCCTCGGCCCAGAGCACGGTCTCGAGGACGTTCGCCGGCACGACCTGGTAGTAGTTCGTGTAGTCGAAGCGCGTCGAGCCGTTCAGCACGCCGCCGTTGCCCTCGACCAGGCGGATGAACTGCATCTTCCCGAGGTTCGCGGAGCCCTGGAACATCAGGTGCTCGAACAGGTGGGCGAAGCCCGTGCGCCCGCGCGGCTCGATGCGGAAGCCGATATGGTAGTAGACGCCGACGGTGACGGTCGGCGCCGTCACGTCGCGCGACAGCACGACCTTCAGCCCGTTGTCGAGCTTGTAGTAGTCGACCGGGATGTCGATCGCGGCGGCAGGCGGCAGCGCGGTCGCGGCTTGTGGCGCTTCTGTCTCTTTGGGGGCGTTGAGCGGCTGCGCGACGCACCCGGCCAGGAGCAAGCCCGCGACCAGCCCGCTCCAACGCCCACGCTGCGCCGCCACTGCCGGGGCCCCGATCATTTGGGAGCCATGCGGATCGCGCCGTCGATCCGGATCGTCTCGCCGTTCAGCATGCGGTTGGTGACGATCGCCGCCACCAGTTCCGCGTATTCTTCCGGCCGGCCGAGCCGCGGCGGGAACGGCACCTGCCTGCCGAGCGAGTCCTGGGCGTCCTGCGGGAGCCCGGCCATCATCGGCGTGCCGAAGATGCCCGGCGCGACGCCGACCACGCGTATGCCGAAGCGCGCGAGCTCGCGGGCGAGCGGCAGCACCATCCCGGCGACCGCGGCCTTCGACGTCGCGTAGGCGACCTGGCCGATCTGTCCTTCGAAAGCGGCGACCGAGGCGGTGTGGATCAGGAGGCCGCGCTCGCCGTCCTCGCCCGGGGCGTTGTTCTGCATGATTGCGGCGGCGGCGCGGTCGAGCAGGAAGGTGCCGAGCGTGTTGATGGCGAGCACGCGCTGGAAAGCCGCGACCGGCAGCGGGCCGTCCTTGCCGAGGAGCTTGCCGGGCGTCGCGACGCCGGCGCAGGAGACGGAGACGTTGAGCCCGCCCATGCGCTCCGCGGCCGCGCGGACCGCCGCGTCCACGTCGGCCTCGCTCGTCACGTCGCAGCGGTGGTAGCTGGCGGCGGCGCCGACCTTCGCGGCGGCCTTCCGGCCCGGCTCGTCCTGGACGTCGAGGAGCGCGACCTGGCCGCCGGCCGCGGCGAGGCGGGTGGCGGTCGCGAGCCCGAGTCCCGATGCGCCGCCGCTGATGACTGCCTTGACCCGATCGAGTTGCATGCCTTCCCTCCGGGCGGACAGTCTACAGCCTGAGGCCCCCGTCCACCTCGATCACGCGCCCCGTCACAAAGTCGTTTTCGGCGATGAAGACCGCCGCCTGGGCGATCTCGGCGGGCTCGCCGAGCCGGCGCAGCGGCACGGCCGCCTTCACGCGCTCGAGCATCTCGGGCTTCATCGCGGCGAGGATCTCGGTCGCGCAGAAGCCCGGCGCGATCGCCGCCGCCCGGATGCCGTAGCGGGCAAGCTCCTTGGCCCAGGTCACGGTCATCGCCGCGACGCCCGCCTTCGCGGCGGAATAGTTCGTCTGCCCGGGATTGCCCTCGCGGGAAATCGAGGAGATGTTGATGATGAGGCCGCCCTGGTTGCGCTGGATCATGCGCTCCGCGCCTTCGCGGCCGCAGAGGAAGACGCCGGTCAGGTTCACGTCGATGACGGCCTGCCACTGCGCGAGCGACATCTTGGAGTGGATCGCGCCGTCCTGGGCCTTCACCAGCAGGGCATCGCGCGTGATGCCCGCGTTGTTCACGAGGACGTCGAAGCGCTTCAGCTCCGCGACCACCGCATCGAAGCTGCGGATCACCTGCGCCTCGTCGGTCACGTTGACGACGAAGGCCTTCGCGCGGACCTGTTTTGACTCGCAAAGTGCGACGGTCTCGGCGAGTGCCGCCGCGTCGAGGTCGAGCGCCGCGATGTCGGCGCCGCGCTCGGCAAATGCGAGGGCCATCGCCCGGCCGAGGCCGCGTCCTGCGCCCGTGATGACCACGACTTTCTTTCGAAGCTGCATGAAGTCCTTTACTGCACTGCGAACGCAGCTGCAGAAATGCCTAAGGTGGCGGGACGTTAGCGGCTATTGCGCCGCAACACAACTTCAGGCGGGGCCTATGTCAAAGAGAATCGCCTCGGCGTCCACCAGCTCGCCTTGGCGGGCAAGGACTTGCAAGATGCGCCCGGCGCGGCCCGCGCGGATCGCGTGCTGCATCTTCATGCCCTCGACGACGGCGAGGACCTCGCCTTTTTCCACGCGGTCACCGGCCTTGACGCGCAGGTCCACGACGCGCCCCGGCAGGGGCGAGGCGGGATGGGCGTCCGCATCCTCGACGCTGCGCTCGAAGGGCCAGGCGGGCGCCAGCGCGAGCGACGTCGCGCTCTCGCCCACGACCTGCAGCATTTCACCGTCACGGATCAGCTCGAGCGACTGCGGGCCGCGGCCGGCATCCACGAGATAGCGTCCGTCCGCGATCGCCACGGTCCCGCGCAAGGACGTTCCTTCGCCCTCGAGCACGAGCGAGCCGCCCTGGCGCCGGGCGCGCAGGCGGAGGAACGCGGGCGTCCGCAGCCCGATGGCCTGGACAGGCTCGCCGCCGGCACGCCAGCCGTCCGCGAGCTGCCAGGGCGAGTGGCCGGCTCCCGCCGGCGGCGCGCGATCGGCGAGCGCGAGGCTCGCGGCGAGGAGGAGGGCCTCGGGCGGCGGCGGTACGTCCGCCGTCAGCACCGCGAGCTCCCGGTCCACGAAGCCGGTATCCACGTCGCCGGCCGCGAAAGCCGGGTGGCGCGCGATCGTGCGCAGGAGCGCGAGGTTGTTGCCGACGCCGAAGACCGCCGTGCGGTCGAGGTTGCGGCGGAGCGAGGCGAGGGCGGCGGCGCGGTCGGCGCCGGAGGCGACGACCTTCGCGATCATCGGGTCGTAGTGCACGCTGATCGCATCGCCGTCCGCGATCCCGGAGTCGATGCGCCAGTCCGCGGACGCCGGCGGGTGCGCGAAGCGCCGCACGCGCCCGACCGACGGCAGGAAGCCCCGCCGCGGGTCCTCGCTGTAGATGCGCGCCTCGATCGCGTGGCCGCGGCTCTGGATCGCTTCCTGGCGAAGCGGCAGCGACTCGCCCGAGGCGACGCGCAGCTGCCATTCGACGAGGTCGAGCCCGGTGACGAGCTCGGTCACGGGGTGCTCGACCTGCAGCCGCGTGTTCATCTCCATGAAGTAGAACGCGCCGTCCCCGCCGACGATGAACTCGATCGTGCCGGCATTGACGTAGCCGACCGCTTTCGCCGCCCGCACCGCGGCTGCGGTCATCGCCGCGCGCGTCGCGGCGTCGATGAAGGGGGAGGGCGACTCCTCGATGATCTTCTGGTAACGGCGCTGCACCGAGCACTCGCGCTCGAAGAGGTGGACGCAGTTGCCGTGCGCGTCGCCGAACACCTGGACCTCGACGTGGCGGGGCCGCTCGAGGAAACGTTCCAGCATGAGCCGGCCGTCGCCGAAGGCGCTCTCCGCTTCGCTGCGCGCGCCGCGCAGCGCCTCCGGCAGCGCCGCCGCCTCGCGCACGACCCGCATGCCCTTGCCGCCGCCGCCGGCGACGGCCTTCACGAGCAGCGGAAAGCCGACGCGCGCCGCCTCGGCGACGAGCCGCGCCTCGGACTGTTCCTCGCCCATGTAGCCGGGGACGACCGGGACGCCCGCCGCGGCGACGATGGCCTTGGCCTCGTGCTTCAGCCCCATCGCGCGGATCGCGTCGGTGCCCGGGCCGACGAAGCGGATGCCCACGCCCCCGCAGGCCTCGGCGAAGGCCGCATTCTCCGACAGGAAGCCATAGCCGGGATGGATCGCATCGGCGCGCGACGCCCTCGCGGCCGCGAGTATCGCGTCCATGTCGAGGTAGGACTCCCGCGCGGCGGCGGGGCCGACGCGGTGAGCCTCGTCGGCCAGCCTGACGTGCAGGGCATCGCGGTCGGCATCCGAGTACACGGCGATCGCGTGGATGCCGAGCCGGCGGCAGGTCCGGAAGATGCGGCAGGCGATCTCGCCGCGATTCGCGACGAGCAGGCGCGAGATCTTCACGACTCGCGGATCCAGCCGGGCTTGCGCCGCTCGAGGAAGGCGGTGAGGCCCTCGCGCGCCTCGGGTCCGGCCCGCAGGCGCGCGATCCAGCGCGCCGTGTCCCAGTGAAGCGCCTCGTCCCCCGCATCGCTGCGGCCGGACACGTGCCGCAGCAGTCGCTTGACCTCCGCCTGCGCGCCGGGCGCGCCGGCGAGGAGCGCCCGAATCAGGGCTTCCGCGGCGGCCTCGAGCCCGCCAGCGGGCGCGACCTCGTGCACGAGGCCGATGCGCGCTGCGGTCGCCGCATCCATCACCTCACCCGTGAGGCACCAACGGCGCGCTTCCCTGGGGCCGAGCGCGCGCAGCACGTAGGGCGAGATCATGGCGGGAACGAGGCCGAGGCGGACCTCGGAGAGCGAGAATTTCGCGTCCGGGCCTGCGATCGCGATATCGCAGGCGGCGACGAGGCCCACGGCGCCGCCGAAGGCCGCCCCGTTCACGAGGGCGACCGTCGGCTGCGGCTGGCGCTCGA
>DASSUY010000253.1:0-2906 GCA_035706525.1 Steroidobacteraceae bacterium | reverse complement strand
GAGCATCGCGAGGCTCGCGGAGACGCCGCCCGTGGTCGGGTCCGTCTGCACCGAGATGAACGGCAGCTTCGCGGCCGCGAGCGCCGCGAGCGCGGAGCTCGTCTTGGCCATCTGCAGGAGCGACAGGAGGCCCTCCTGCATGCGCGCCCCGCCGCTCGCGGAAAAGCACACGAGGGGCGTCGCGTTCGCGATGGCGTGCTCGACGCCGCGCACGAACCGCTCGCCGACGACGGAGCCCATGGATCCGCCCATGAACGAGAATTCGAAGGCGCCTGCGACCAGGGGGATGCCCTCCAGCGTCCCGCTCATGACGACCAGGGCGTCGCGCTCGCCGACCGCCTTCTGGGCCGCGGCCAGGCGATCGCGGTAGCGCTTGGTGTCGCGGAAGCGCAGCGGGTCCTCCGGCGTGACGTCGGCGCCGATCTCGACCGTGCTGTCGGGATCCAGGAACTGGGTGAGGCGCTCGCGCGCGCCGATGCGCATGTGGTGGGCGCACTTCGGACAGACCTGCAGGTTCCGCTCCACCTCCGGCCGGTAGAGCACGGAATCGCAGGCCGGGCACTTCATCCAGAGCCCTTCGGGCACGGAACGCGTGCGGCGCTCCGTCTTGATCCGCGACGGGATGATCTTCGCGAACCAGGTCATCTCATTCCCCGGAAAGCCCCGCGATCATAGCCCATGGCCGCCCGGGCCCGGGCTCCGGGACCTGCAGGGACTTCGGGTAGCGGACGCTCCACAGGTAGAGGCCGCCCGGCGGGGCCGTCACCCCGGCGCGCGTGCGGTCGCGGGCCGCGAGGGTTTCCGCGATCCAGCCGACGGGGCGCTCGCCGGCACCGACCATGAGCAGGGAGCCCGCGATGTTCCGGACCATGTGGTGCAGGTAGGCGTTCGCGCTGACCTCGATGACGACCAGCGGCCCCTCGCTCGTGACGCGGATCGAGTCGACATGACGGACGGGCGTCGTGGACTGGCATTCGGCGGCCCGGAACGAGCTGAAGTCGTGCTCTCCCACCAGCGCCTGTGCGGCGGCATGCATCGCCTCGGCGTCGAGGGGCGAGCGGATCCAGCAGACGCGGTCGCGCAGCAGCGCCGGGCGCGTCGCGCGCCGCAGCATGCAGTAGCGGTAGCTCCGCCCGAGGGCCGTGTGGCGGGCATGGAAGCTTCGATCGACTTCCAGCGCCCAGTTGAGGGAGATGTCCGGCGGCAGGTGGCTGTTCGCGCCGAGCACCCAGCCGCGAACGGGGCGTTTCGCGGTGGTGTCGAAATGGGCGACCTGGGCGCAGGCGTGGACGCCCGCATCGGTGCGCCCCGCCGCAGTCACCGTGACGGGATGGTCCGCGACCGCGGACAGGGCCTTCTGGACGGCGTCCTGGACGGTCGACAGGCCGGCCTGCTGCTGCCAGCCGGCATAACGCGTGCCGTCGTACTCGATGCCGACGGCGAGGCGCCGCGTGGTGCCGCTCACGCTCCCGGCAGGGAATCGATCAGCCGGCGCGCCTCCTGCTTCTGCGAGGCGCTGCCTTCGGCGAGCACCTCCTGCAGGATGTTCCGGGCGCCGTCAGGGTCGCCCATGTCCATGTAGGCGCGGGCCAGGTCCAGCTTGGTACCGACTTCGCTCATCGTCACCGGCTCGAGGTTCGACAACTGCGGCATCTGCTCGGTCTTGAGCGTCGTGTCGCGCACGGTCGGCGACTCGTCCGCCGCGTCCGTCGCGCCGCCGACGTCGAGGTCGATCTCGCCGAAATCGATCGGCGGCAGGATGGCGGTTTCGCCCCCGGCGCCGCCCGGCATCAGGGCCGTCTCGTCGCCTTCCCCGGATTCATCGCGCGGCAGCACTTCCGTCTGCGTGTGGGCCGCGATCTGCGTGAGGTCCTCGTGCATGCCGGTCGCGATCGCGGTCGCGTCGTCGATGTCCGGCAGGTTGTCGAGGTTGCCGAGGTCGAGGCCCAGGTCGTCGATCGCCATCTCGGCGGTCGAGTCGGGGGTCGCCGGCTGCATGCGGTCGCGCGCGGCCTGGCTCGCCTTCAGGGCCGGCGTCTCGACGGTCGGCGTCTCGGACGAGGGAATCTCGAGGGTCGGCATTTCGACGGTCCCGCCGCCTTCGCGCCCCGCGATCTCCTGCGTCGTCGTGAAGCGCGCCGCCGTGTCCGAGAGGTCGAACTCGAGGGCCGTGTTCTCGCCCGTGGCATCGCCGTCGGCCGTCGCCGCCGCGACCTTGCCGAGGTCGAGGTCGAGGCCCTCGTCGCCCTCCGGCGCGGACAGCAGGTCGAGGTCCACGAGGTTGTCCCCGCCCTCGAGCGAAAGGTCGACGCCCGCGTCCTGCACGGCGCCCGCGAACATGGGTTCGTCCGGCGCGAGCTGGCGTCCCATGATCACGATGCGGTCCCAGTCGCCGCCGCCGCCCAGCGACTTCTTGAGGTCACGGGCCACGGTCAGGAACTGGTTGGTGTCGCCTGCCACGAAGTGGATCTCGGCGAGCTTCAGCTTCAGGTCGTTGCGCGAGGGTTCCTTCTGCAGGGCCATGCGCACGAGGTCGACGGCCTGGTCGTAGAGGCCGTAGGCCATGTGGAAGTCGGCTTCGGCGAGGGGATCCGCCTGGTCGAGGTCGAGCGCGGCCTCGGCGCTGATCGTTTCCTCGTGTCCCGCGCTCGGCCGCGGCGCCTCCGTCTTCGGGCGGGCGACCGGGCGCTCCTCGACCACGATGTCGCCCTCGTCCTCGTCCTCTTCCTCCTGGAACATCGGCGGGCGCGGCATCTCGGCCGTCCGGTCGCCGGTCGCAAGCGCGCGCAGCCGCATCGTCTCGGTCGGGACCGGCGCGCTCGGCGGAACCTCGAAGTTCCGCAACGCGCCGTCCACGTCTTCCTCGCGCCGGCGGCGGATGAAGTTGATGCCGAAGACCGCGAGCA
>DASSUY010000252.1:0-8914 GCA_035706525.1 Steroidobacteraceae bacterium | reverse complement strand
TGTTCGTGCAGCTCGTGATCGCCGCGATCACCACCGCGCCGTGACGCAGCGTGAACTCGTGGCCGTTGTGCTCGCACTTGAACCCCTCGTCCGGATGCACGGGGTTGCCTTCGGTTTCCATCACCATGACCGCGGCGGTCTTCTCCGGCTGCGCGGACGCCGCCGTCGCCTTGCGGACCTCCGCGACGCCGGCGAGGGTCCCCATCTTCGCGAGGTCTTCCTTGAGTGACGCCAGGTACATGGTCTTCGCCTGGTCCAGCGGCACGCGGTCCTGCGGGCGCTTGGGGCCGGCGAGCGACGGCACCACGGTGCCGAGATCCAGCGACAGCGTGTCGGTGAACACCGGATCGGGCGTGTCGTCCGTGCGGAAGAGTCCCTGTTCCTTCGTGTACGCTTCCACCAGCTGGACGTGCTCCTCCGCGCGTCCCGTGAGCCGCAGGTACTTCAGCGTCTCCGCGTCGCAGGGGAAGAAGCCCATGGTCGCGCCGTACTCGGGGGACATGTTCGCGATCGTCGCGCGGTCGGCGAGCGGCAGCTGCGCGAGCCCGTCGCCGAAGAACTCCACGAACTTCTCGACGACGCCGCGCTTGCGAAGCATCTCGGTGACGGTCAGCACGAGGTCGGTCGCGGTCGCGCCTTCCGCGAGCCGGCCCGAGAGTTTCACGCCGATCACCTCGGGGATCAGCATCGTCGAGGGCTGGCCGAGCATCGCGGCCTCCGCCTCGATGCCGCCGACGCCCCAGCCGAGCACGCCGACGCCGTTGATCATCGTCGTGTGCGAATCCGTGCCGACGACCGTGTCGGGGTAGGCGAGGCCTTCCGGGTCCGCGAACACGACGCGGGCCAGGTACTCGAGGTTCACCTGGTGCACGATGCCGGTGTCCGGCGGCACGACCGAGAAGTTGTCGAAAGCCGACTGCCCCCAGCGCAGGAAGGTGTAGCGCTCGCGGTTGCGCTGGAACTCGAGCAGCGCATTCAGGTTCAGGGCATCGGCCGAGCCGTAATGGTCCACCATCACCGAGTGGTCGATGACGAGCTCTGCCGGGATGAGCGGGTTGATGCGCGCCGGGTCGCCGCCGAGCTTCGCCATCGCGTCGCGCATCGCGGCGAGGTCGACGACCGCCGGCACGCCGGTGAAGTCCTGCATGATGACGCGCGCCGGCGTGAACGCGATCTCGCGCGCGGGCAGCTTCTGCGGGTCCGCCTTTGCGAGCGCGAGGATGTCCTCGCGCGTGACGGTCTTGCCGTCCTCGTGGCGGAGCAGGTTTTCCAGCAGGACCTTGAGCGAGTAGGGAAGCCGTCCTACATTCGGCTCGCCGATGGCGTCGAGCGCGAAGTAGGCGTAACTGCGGCCGCCGGCCTCGAGCGTTCGGCGGGCCTTGAAGCTGTCCTGCATGATTCCTCCGGCGGCTGGACGTCCATTATAGCCGCACCGCCGAGGCACTCTTCGCCGTCGTAGAAGACGACGTACTGGCCGGGCGCGGCGCCGGACACCGGCTCGGCGAAGTGCACCTCCACGCGGCCCTCCGCGACGGCGACGCGGCAGGCGGCATCCGCCTGGCGATAGCGCAGCTTGGCCGTGCACTCGAACTCGGAGGCCGGCGCGCGGCCCCGCACCCAGTGCGGCGCCGCGCCGACGACGCGCGCGCAGCGCAGCGCCGGATGGTCCGCGCCCTGCACGACGACGAGGGCGTTCCGCGCGAGGTCCTTGCCGGCCACGAACCACGGCGCATCGCCCGCCCCGGCGAGGCCGCCGATCCCGAGGCCGCTGCGCTGCCCGAGCGTGTAGCGCGCAAGCCCGCGGTGCCGCCCGATTGCGCGGCCCTCGGCCGTCTCGATCGGTCCCGGCTGCTCCGGCAGCCAGCGCCCGATGAAATCGCCGAAGGGCCGCTCGCCGATGAAGCAGATGCCGGTGGAATCGCGCTTGGCCGCGACCGGCAGCCCGCGCTCGCGCGCGATGCGACGCACCTCGGACTTTTGCAGCTCGCCGACCGGGAACAGGCAGGCGGCGAGCCGCGACGCATCCAGGGCGTGCAGGAAGTAACTCTGGTCCTTGCCGCGGTCGAGGGCGCGCAGGAGGCGGCCCGCCTCGCCGATGCGGGCGTAGTGGCCGGTCGCAAGCCGTTCGGCGCCCAGGCGGCGGGCATAGTCGAAGGCGACGCCGAACTTGACCTCGCTGTTGCAGAGCACGTCCGGGTTGGGCGTGCGCCCGGCCTTCAGCTCCGCGAGGAAAGGCGCGAACACGCGATCGCGGTACTCGTCCGCGAAGCTCGCGCGGTGCAGCGGAATGCCGAGCTGCGCGCAGACCCGGCGCGCGTCCTGGAAATCGGCCGCGGCGGTGCAGTAGCCGTCGTCGTCTTCCGCCCAGTTGGACATGAAGAGCGCCTCGACTTCGTGCCCCGCGTCCTGCAGCAGGGCCGCCGCGACGGCCGAATCGACGCCGCCCGAGAGCGCAATGACGACGCGCGCCATGGCTTCAACCGGCCGTGCGAAGCGCCGGCAGCCCGTCGAGCGGCACGTGGTTCAGCAGCTCGAGCGGATAGCGGGCGCCGCGCAGGTAGTCGTCGACGCACTGCAGGACGAGGGGGCTGCGGTGCTCGGCCGCGCGGCCGGCGAGCTCGGCACGATCGAGCCAGAGCGTGCGCAGGATCGCCCGGTCGAGGGCGGCCGCGACGTCGCGCTCTGCGACGCTGCCCGCGAACGCGACGCGCAGCGTCGTGCGGCCGGCGGGGCCCTGCCAGAGATAGATGCCCGTGACCGAAGTCGGCCGGAATTCGCGGCCCGTCTCCTCGCGCGCCTCGCGGACGACCGCGGCGGCGAGCGACTCGCCGGGCTCGACATGGCCGGCCGGCTGGTTCAGGACGATGCGGCGCGCGGCGCGCTCCTGCACGAACAGGAAACGGCCGCGGTCCTCGGCGATCGCCGCGACGGTGAGTTCGAGCTTCAGGGACATCGGCGGATTATAAGGGGACGCCCGGCTTTTCGTGCGGAGCGGCGGCGGCCGCGGCCGACGCGCGAAAAGGCGAGCGTTCCCTCTTCAGAGGTGCTGCTGGCGCGTCTCGGCTTCGGGTTCGCTCGCGATCCAGATCTCGTCGAAGTAGTTCAGGTAGCGGCGCGCGACGACCGGGTCGTTCATCTCGAGGATGCCTTCCCAGCGCGAGGCCTGCAGGCGATAGACGAGGGCGCGGTCGTCCGCGATCAGGAACGCGGACTGGTTGTCCCGCGTCTCGGACTTCACGCGCCGGATCTCGATGTGGCTCGTGATGCGGCGCGCGAGGTGGACGAACTTGCTGCCCTCGTAGACGACGCGCGACGGGTCGGCGAGCAGCACGCGCACTTTCGCGTAGCTCTTCGCGAGCACGAGCTTCTTGACCGTCTCGAGGAACTGCGGCTGGTCGTAGACGGCCGGCTCCAGGTCCTGGGTGTACATCGTCAGCAGGCGACGCGCCGCGAACGCGACCTGCTGGGTCGCGCTGCGCGCCTCGTCGAGCGTCGCGATGATCGAGCGGGTGCCCGTCACGCTCTGCCGCTGGGTCTGCACGGTGTCACTCCAGGACGAGCGACATCCTCACGTGGGGGATGCCGGCCTCGTCGAACGCATCGCCCTCGCACTGGAAGCCGAGCTTCTCGTAGAAGGGCAGGGCCTGCACTTGCGCGTGCAGGTATGGTTCGCGGATGCCGAGCCGGCGGGCCTCGCCGAGCAACCGGAGCAGGATCTGCGTGCCGATTCCCCGGCCTCGCTGCCCGGCAATTACCGCGATGCGGCCGATCTTACCGGCGGGTTCCAGCCGCCCGGTGCCGACTGGATCACGATTCAGGCGGGCCAGGAGGTGCAAGCTCGGGGCGTCGGCCTCGTCCCATTCCTCCCATTCGGGGATCCGCTGCTCGTCGACGAACACCGCGCGCCGGACACGCTCGAGCTCGCCCCGGCCGCTCGCCCAGGTGGTCATCACGAACTCCAATGGCGGCCGCGCCATCGCCGGCGGCCTCAGAGCGCGCGCGCGAGCGCCTCGGCCAGACCCGTGTAGGCGGCGGGGGACAGCGCCTCGAGGCGGCGGCTGACCTCCACGGGCAGCCCGAGGGTCGCGACGAAGGCGCGAAGCTCCGCCGCGCCGACGTCGCGGCCGCGCGTGAAGTCCTTGAGCTTCTCGTAGCCGCCCTCCACGCCGTGGGCGCGGAGCACCGTCTGGATCGCCTCGGCGAGCACTTCCCAGTGCGCGTCGAGATCCCGGGCAATCCGCGCCGCGTCCGGCTGGATGCGCGAGAGGCCCGCGAGCGCGGAGCGCCAGGCGAGCAGCGCATGCCCGAAAGCCGAGCCGAGGTTCCTGAGGACGGTGGAGTCCGTCAGGTCGCGCTGCCAGCGCGAGACCGGCAGCTTCTCGGAGAAGTGGCGCAGCAGCGCGTTCGCGACGCCGGCGTTGCCCTCGGCGTTCTCGAACAGGATCGGATTGACCTTGTGCGGCATCGTCGAGGAGCCGACCTCGCCCGCGACCGCAGCCTGGGCGAAGTAGCCGAGCGAGACGTAGCCCCAGGCGTCGCGGCAGAAGTCGACGAGCACCGTGTCCGCGCGCGCGAGCGCGTCGCAGTACTCGGCGATCCAGTCGTGCGGCTCGATCTGCGTCGTGTGCTCGTTGGGCACGAGCCCGAGACCCGTGACGAGCTGGCGCGACTCGCGACGCCAGTCGATCGCGGGCTCCGCGGCGACGTGCGCGTTGAAGTTGCCGACGGCGCCGTTGAACTTGCCGAGGACCTCCACGCGCGCGAACGACTCCGCGGCGCGCCGCAGCCGCGCGACCACGTTCGCGAGCTCCTTGCCAAGCGTCGTCGGCGACGCCGGCTGCCCGTGCGTGCGCGAGAGCATGGCGAGGCCGGCATGATCCGCGGCCAGCTCGGCCAGGCGGTCGGCCACGGCGGAGATCGCGGGCAGCAGGACGCGTGAGCGCGCCTCGCGCAGCATCAGTGCGTACGAGAGGTTGTTGACGTCCTCCGAGGTGCAGGCGAAGTGGACGAACTCGAGGGCGGCGGCGGGCGCCCCGGCGGCAGCGAGCTGCTCGCGCACGAAGTACTCGACCGCCTTGACGTCGTGGTTCGTCTGCCGCTCGATCTCCTTGACGCGCGCAAGTCCGGCTTCCTCCACGCCCCGGGCGAGCATCTCGACCCGCGCCGGCACGGCGGCGGGGAGGCCCGCCAGCGCGGCGAACCGGCCGCCCTTTGCCAGCTGGAGGAACCACGCGGCCTCGACGCGCACGCGGTGGCGGATCAGGGCTGCCTCGCTGAAGAGCGCCGCGAGGTCGGCACACTTGTCGGCGTAACGTCCGTCGAGCGGCGACAGCGCGTGCAGTCGGGTGTCGGTCATGCGGCCGGGGCGCGGGTGATAGAATGCGCATGTTACCCGTGAGCGATCCCGACCGCATCGAAAAGGACAGCTTCGGCGAGATCCGAGTCGCCGCGGGCGCCTTGTGGGGCGCCCAGACGCAGCGGGCGGCGGAGAACATCCGCATCGGCCAGGAGCGCATGCCGACCGAGATCATCCGCGCGATCGGCCTCGTGAAGTGGGCCGCCGCGCTGACCAACGGCGAGCTCGGGGAGCTGCCCGCGCCGCTCGCGGAGGCGATCGCGGCCGCCGCTCTCGAGGTCGCGGAAGGCGGCCACGCCGACCAGTTCCCCCTGGGCGTCTTCCAGACGGGCTCGGGCACCAGCACGAACATGAACGTGAACGAGGTGGTCGCCCAGCTTGCCGGCGCGCGGCTCGGTCGGCGGGTGCACCCGAACGACGAGGTCAACCGCTGCCAGAGCAGCAACGACGTCGTGCCGACCTCGATCCACGTCGCGGCGGCCGTCGCCCTCAGGTCCTCGCTGTTGCCTTCGCTTCGCCGACTCGCGGCCGCGATCGACTCTCGCGCGCGGGAGATCGGCGGGCAGGTCAAGGCCGGGCGCACGCACCTGATGGACGCGCTGCCCGTGACGCTCGGGCAGGAAATGGGCGCCTGGAGGACCCACGTCGAGGATGCGGCCGCCCGCCTCCAAGCGGCCGAGCCGCGACTGCATCGCCTCGCGCTCGGCGGCACTGCCGTCGGCACGGGCGTCAACGCACACCCGGAGTTCGCGCGCCGCGCGATCGCGCGCCTCGCCGAGCGCACCGGGATCCCGTTCACCGGTGCGCCCGACCGCTTCGCGGTGATGGCGTCCCAGGACGCTGCGGTCGAGCTGTCCGGCGCGCTTCGCGGTGCCGCCGTCGCGCTGCTCAAGATCTCGAACGACCTGCGCTGGATGAATTCCGGGCCGCTCGCCGGGCTCTCGGAAGTCGCTCTGCCGGCGCTGCAGCCGGGCTCCAGCATCATGCCCGGCAAGGTGAACCCGGTGATCCCGGAAGCGGTCGCGATGGCCGCGACACGCGTCATCGGCAACGACGCCGCCGTCGCGATGGCCGGCGCCTCCGGCAACTTCCAGCTGAACGTGATGCTGCCGCTGATCGCCGATGCGCTGACCGGCAGCCTCCGGCTGATCGCGGACTCGGCGGACGCGCTCGCCACGCGCGTGTTCCCGGGCCTCGTCGTGCACGCCGAGCGCCTCTCGGCGTCGCTCGCCCGGAACCCGATGCTGCTGACAGCGCTTGCCCCGCGCATCGGCTACGACCGCGCGGCCGCCATCGCGAAGCGCGCGGCGGCGGAGTCGCGGCCGATCCTCGAGATCGCCGTGGAGGAGACCGGCCTGCCGCGCGAGGAGCTCGCGCGAATCCTCGATCCCGTCCGGCTCGCGCGCGGCGAGGCGCCGGGCGACTGAACGCCGTGTCCCCCGTCGCCCCGCACCGCCTGCCGACGGCGGCGCTCCGCGACGCGCTGCGCCGGCGCCTCGCCGTGCTGCCGCAGGAAGGCGGCGCGCCCCGGATCGGGCACTACGCCGGCGCGGACCTCGAGCGCCTCGCTTCGCTGATGCCGCCGCCGGCGATCCGGGCGGCGGTCCTCCTGCCGATCATCGACCGCGGCGACGAGCTCAGCCTGCTCTTCACGGTGCGGGCGGCCAACCTCGCGCACCACGCCGGCCAGATCGCCTTTCCCGGCGGCCGCGTCGAGGCTGCCGACGCGGACGCCGTGGCGGCGGCGCTTCGCGAGACGGAGGAGGAGATCGGCCTGCTGCGCGACTACGTCGAGGTGCTCGGGCGCCTGCCGGACCACGCCGTGATCACGGGTTATCGCGTGACGCCGGTCGTCGGGCTCGTGCGCGCAGGCTTCGAGCTCTCGTTGGACCCGATCGAGGTCGCGGGCACCTTCGAAGCGCCGCTGCGCCACTTGCTGGACCCCGCGACGCACTCGCGCCGCACGCGGCAGCTCGGGGACGTCGAGTTCGAAACGATCGACCTGCCCTGGGGACAGTTCAACATCTGGGGCGCGACGGCCGGCATGGTGCTGACGCTGCGCGAAATCATGGGCGGGGCCTGAGCGATGGGCATCGAGCGGCTGCTCGCGATCATGGAACGCCTGCGCGACCCGGAGCGGGGCTGTCCCTGGGACCTGCAGCAGGACTTCCGCTCGATCGCGCCGCACACGATCGAGGAAGCCTACGAGGTCGCCGACGCCATCGGCGCCGGTGACCTCGGCGCGCTCCGGGATGAGCTCGGCGACCTCTTGTTCCAGGTCGTCTTCCACGCGCGCATGGCGAGCGAGCAGGGCGCGTTCGCATTCGACGACGTGGTCGAGGCCATCTGCGACAAGCTCACGCGGCGCCACCCGCACGTCTTCGGCGACGCCGTCGTGGCCGGCGCGGTCGAGCAGTCGAAGGCCTGGGAGCGCATGAAGCAGGAAGAGCGCGCCGCACGCGGCGCCGCCGGGACGCTCGCCGACGTGCCGCTCGCGCTGCCGGCGCTCACGCGGGCGCGCAAGCTCGGCTCGCGCGCCGCGCAGGCCGGCTTCGACTGGCCCGATGCGGCCGGGCCCCGCGCGAAAGTGGAAGAGGAGCTCGCGGAACTCGACGCGGCGGGCAACGACCCGCGGCGGCGCGCGGAAGAGCTGGGCGACCTCCTGTTCTCGGTCGTGAACCTCGCGCGGCACCTCGGCGTCGACCCGGAGGCGGCGCTGCACGGCGCCAACGACCGCTTCGCCCGCCGCTTCCGGCACGTCGAGGCGGCACTCGCGAGCCAGGGAACGCCGCTGGCCGAGGCCCCGCCCGCGCTGCTGGACCGGCTCTGGGCCGAAGCCAAGGCCGCGAATCCCTGATTTCCGTGGGGCGCCTGCGTTCAGGAAGCATTCATTGGCCCCTCCGTAGATTGGCCACCGTGCCAACCAAGGAGGCGCACCATGTCACGCTCAATCCGGGTCCTCACGGCGGCTGCTGCGGCCCTGAGTCTCACGGCCTGCGCGGCCCTCGCGGATCCCAGTTCCGGGTACTACGGCCCCAGTGACGGAGGCGACGGCGATTACGACTACGCCGACGTCGTCCACGTCGAGCCGCTGCGTCGGCAGGTCCGGGTCAGCGAGCCCGTGCGGGAATGCTGGCAGGAAACCGTTCAGCCCTCGACCGGGCCGTTCTCGTACAACCACGTCGGCGGCACCCTGATCGGCAGCGCGATCGGCATCGCGGCCGGCAACCAGGTCGGGCACGGCCGCGGCAAGGACGTGGCGCGCGTCGCCGGCGCCCTGATCGGCGGCGCCATCGGCCACAACGTCTCCGTGGACCGGCAGCGCCAGCTGCACGGCGACCGGGGCCGCGTCGTCGAGCGCTGCGACGTCCGCTACCGCGACTCGACCGTCGAGCGCATCGACGGCTACGAGGTGACCTACGAGTACGCCGGGCGGGAGTACGTCACGCGCCTGCCGTACGATCCCGGCCAGCGCCTGCGGGTCCGCGTCGACGTCGGGCCGGCCTGAGCCCGAGGCCGCCGTCCCCGGCCGCCCTGCGGCCGGGACGGCGGCATCCA